>NZ_JBHIPC010000101.1:0-2590 GCF_042195765.1 Bartonella sp. AP3QHHD | reverse complement strand
CACTATCGTCATTACTGATGAAGCAGGGCAGAAGGCGTTGACAGGACAAGATGTTGAGCAAGCCATAGCCTCCCTTAATCGGGATACTGCTAGCGCCCATAAGGGTGTACAACAGCTCGATGTAGGCAAGCTGGAACAAATCGTCCATGAAAACCGTGAAATGGTAACGCAACTCTTAGAAGAGGGGTTTAAATACAGCGATGATTCCTATAAAACCATGTTTATTAAAGAGCACCCCATTGCCGTGGTCGACCGTGATGAAAAGGGTAATATAATCTATGAAATAGATGCAAATGGACAGTATATCACAGACGCTCGTGGACAACCAATACCTCACGCACATTATTTAACGGATGAAGAAAAGCAGCATTTACAAGAGGGTGCTGATGGCAAGGTGCATGTGTCCTTTAATGGCATCTTTACTCCACCAGAGGAAGCCGCTGTTTATGCGGTTCAACATGCGAAGGATAAAAATGCACCGCTTTATTTTGTTGTGTTCCCTCAAGCCGATTCTGCTATCTCAGAACTTTTGGTCGCGGGCTATCAGAAGTTTATGGAAAATAACTTTTGGGGTTTGACCAATTCAACACAAGAAGCAAAAGATTTGGTGTATAGCCATGGTATTACAGGGTTAGAACTTTATGGACATAGCCGTGGTACCATGACATTGGGAAATATGCTGTATTCTTTCAAACAAGAAGGTGTGCACGGTATAGCCGACAACACGAATATCAATTTCTATGGACCAGCCTTTAATGTTTTAGTTGCATCCGGTCTGTTAGGTTATGTGAGTGATGGCAAACAAACCACTATTGGTTTTGATGGGCATAGATATGACTTTGTAAGCCGATGGATTGGCGGCAATGGCTATACTTATGAGACAATACCTGCTGGCAGTAACTGGTGGAAAGAAACATGGAATATGTTCAAAAATCCTTATAATCCTCATACTTGCCTTGGAGATGCGGGTCCAAAATGTCGAGATATATATGGACTTTCCCATCGAGTACAATTCCCTTTAAGGAGGAAAAAATGAAACAAACTTTAAAATTATTAAGCGCTGTAACTTTGTTAAGTATAGCTGGATGTCAGTTTAATAAACCTCCTGCAGGATACTTCACGGTGTGGGAGAAATCAGGAGCAGATCGGCTTGAGGTAAAAAAAGCACTTTTAGAATGTGGAATGCCAGCTCCTTATGATGTATTTCCAGAAAACAGAAATTTAAGCAACAATGCATGGGCAACCATAGAAGCTTGTATGATTCAAGCTGGTTTCCATGATAAATATGATAGGGGGGGGGGCTGGTGTGGAAATCATAAAGCCGAAAACTTGCCCATTTGTCGTCCAGGTGCTGTTGTTCCACAGCGCAGTGTCAAGAAGCGCTTAAATAGCCCGTTTTGTAAAAAACATCCAGAACAATATGAATGCTATCCTTAAGTCTTGCTTGTGATGATCAACAATCCGCCATCCTTGCCTTCTCTTGGAATGGCGGGACTGTTCCCTCAATCCAACATTTCAATATTGTTCACCGTTGTTTTAATGAAGCGGTGACAGGAAATATCAACAGGCTTATGAGCTTTTTTATTGTAAATAAATCCATTGAAAGAGGGGAATAATGAAGAAAATCTTAAAACTATTGAGTTGTATAGCTCTGTTAAGTATCACTGGATGTGTTAACTCAATTCCCTCACTTTCTCCAGCATTATGGAGAAATAAAATACTTTTAGAATGTGGAGTACCGGACCTTAATAAGGTTGTGGCGCTAGATTTGAATCA
Organism: Bartonella sp. AP3QHHD; assembly: GCF_042195765.1. Classification (NCBI taxonomy): domain Bacteria; kingdom Pseudomonadati; phylum Pseudomonadota; class Alphaproteobacteria; order Hyphomicrobiales; family Bartonellaceae; genus Bartonella; species Bartonella sp. AP3QHHD. Next base: position 814 of record NZ_JBHIPC010000101.1, on the reverse strand, counting down.
ATTTGCCAGTATTGAAATGTGTATGGCGCAATCAGGTTTTCGCCCTAGCTTTACAATACAAGATTGGTGTNAACCTTAAGTCTTGCTTCAGCAGAGAAAGCCTTGAATTTACACCAAATAAAGCACCAGGTTGATGAGCTTGAGAAAGCCTTGTCCATCCTTACGTGACAAGGTTTTTTTATGCCGCGTCGTTATAACGTTGCTGTTTTGCTTGCTCGATGACATTCAAAAGATCTGATTGTAACCAACGGGATAAAAAGCCAAATTTTAAAGGTTTTGGGAGAGAGCCATTGGTTACATGACGGCGGAATGTTGAAACACTCATATGAAGCAATTTTGCACTTTCACGGTCAGTTAAAAGAATATCATTTTCTGTCATTCTAAAATCCTTTCACTATAAAAACAAAAACAAATCATAATCATTTATTAACCACATTTTGGTTCATTTAGAAAGATGTTTTATTCATAGAAAACAATATTTTATTATACAATTTCTAATGTGATAATTTATGAGTCTTATTGAGAGAGAAGAGAGCTAAAGTTATCCACAGATAATGGGGTTATTCACCCCATATTTTAGGTTTGACCCGTGACATAAGCCGCCCATTTATCCATATAGACACGGCGCTGTTCTAGATAGTCAGTGCGACGATAGGAGCGCTCTACTTGTCCTCCTACTGTATGACTTAGAATAGTTTCAGCGACCTCATAGGGGGCATCGGTTGTTTCTGCTAGCCAATCGCGTAAACTAGAGCGAAAACCATGCGGGCAGGCTTCAAGTTTATTGTCTCTCATATATTGAGCCATACACTTC
>NZ_JBHIPC010000100.1:0-1191 GCF_042195765.1 Bartonella sp. AP3QHHD | reverse complement strand
TCAACAAGCATTATTTATTCAATGATCTTAGAGACGATACCGGCACCAACAGTACGACCACCTTCACGAATAGCAAAACGAAGTTTCTCTTCCATCGCTATCGGAACGATCAACGAAACATCCATCGCAACATTGTCACCTGGCATAACCATTTCCGTTCCTTCTGGAAGCGTAACAATACCTGTAACATCCGTCGTGCGGAAGTAAAACTGAGGACGATAATTCGTGAAAAATGGTGTATGACGTCCACCTTCATCTTTTGTCAAAATGTAAGCTTCTGCTTTAAACCGTGTATGAGGTGTAACGGATCCTGGCTTTGCCAATACTTGACCACGCTCAATCCCTTCACGGTCAACACCACGTAGCAGAGCCCCTATATTATCACCCGCTTGACCTTGATCCAAAAGCTTGCGGAACATTTCAACGCCTGTAACCGTCGTCTTAGACGTTGGACGAATACCGATAATCTCGATTTCCTCTCCAACTTTAATAACACCACGCTCAACACGACCCGTAACAACGGTTCCACGACCCGAAATCGAAAATACATCCTCTATCGGCATCAAAAATGGTTGATCAACAGGACGTTCAGGGGTTGGAATATAATTATCAACTTCACTCATTAAAAGACGAACAGCATCTTCACCAATGCTTTTATCCTTATCCTCAAGGGCTGCCAACGCAGAACCCTTAACAATTGGTATATCATCGCCTGGAAAATCATATTTGGATAAAAGTTCCCGAACCTCAAGCTCTACAAGCTCCAAAAGTTCTGCATCATCAACCTGATCAACTTTATTAAGAAAAACAACAATTGCTGGAACACCAACCTGACGTGCAAGCAAAATATGCTCACGCGTCTGAGGCATTGGGCCATCAGCTGCTGAAACAACCAAAATAGCACCATCCATCTGTGCTGCCCCTGTGATCATGTTTTTCACATAATCAGCGTGTCCTGGACAATCAACGTGCGCATAGTGACGATTTTCCGTTTCATACTCAACGTGTGCTGTAGAAATAGTAATTCCACGTGCGCGTTCCTCTGGCGCAGCGTCAATTTGGTCATAAGCTTTAAATTCACCAAAATATTTCGTAATCGCTGCTGTCAACGAGGTCTTCCCATGATCAACGTGACCAATCGTACCAATATTAACATGCGGTTTTGTTCGTTCAAACTTGCTCTTCGCCATT
>NZ_JBHIPC010000099.1:0-2029 GCF_042195765.1 Bartonella sp. AP3QHHD | reverse complement strand
TGAAAACTTATGATGATATAGACAACGAGCTAGAGAAAGCACTTGGTATTCAATTAGGTAGGTATCAAAATGAAAAAAATTAAAAAAAATAAAAAATACGTATTGACTTTAAAAAGTCATTCTGTTAAACGAATCACAAGTGCTTCAAAAACACTTAGCTATTAGCGGATGGGTTACGTAACAACCTTTCCCATGCCTTTAAAATACTGATTGTTTTTTATGCTATTATTAGCATATATTGATTACATCGGGTGTAGCTATGCCATACAATACCCTTCGCGAGGGAAAAGCATAGCGACGGACTAATAGCCGTGTTTTTGAGCGCCCGATGCCCTTATAGGGTTTTTAAATCAAAAACGTACTAACTATTAGAAAGGTTTTTTCAATGAAAGATCTAGTTACAATCAATGATGATGGCGTTGCAGTTACAAATTCTCTAAAAATTGCAGAGGGTGTGGGTAATAGCCATGCTACTGTTATTAGATTGCTACGTAAAAATATTAAAGATTTTGAAGAGTTTGGAAGGGTTGGATTTGAGATCGTACCCTTTAAAACAAATGGCGGATGTCAAAAAAGAGAAATCGCAATCCTTAATGAATCACAAGCAACTTTGCTCATGACATATATGCGCAATAATGACACGGTGCGTGCATTTAAAAAGGCGCTTGTTAAAGCTTTTTATGAATTAAAAAGCCAATCAAAAAATCATGATTTATTCTCTAGAGATAATGATTTATTTTCTTATGAAAGTTTAAAAGCTCCTGAGGGAATTGGTAAAGTTTTGGGAATGATTGCTGCGCGTTTATCGTATGTAAATGATCTACAAAAAGAGCTTGATCACTACAAATTGGTTACGACAGAAGCCAAGCGCGTTTTAACAAATGCTATTGTAAAAGCAGCTTAAATAACGGCGCGGGCGCGGCGGGGGCGCCTCCTTATAACCATTTCATTCAAAAATTTATTCAAATGTTAGATTAGGGAGCTACCTATGACCACTAAAAATGTATCCAAAAAATATGAACTCACAGATGAAATCCACCGTATTCCTGAGGGAAAAACTGTACGTCGTATAAGAGCATTAAGAGATTTTGCAGATGTTAAAGCAGGTGATCTCGGTGGCGTTATTGAAAACGAAAAAAGCTTATCACATGATGGTGATTGCTGGGTTTATGATAACGCCATGGTTGCTATGGATTCTGTTGTTTCTGAAAATGCACAAGTGCGTAATAATGCACGTGTTTATAAAAGTGCAAAAATATCAGGCAACGCTATTGTTTGTGACAATGCTCAGGTTTTTCATAATGCAAAAATTTCTGATAATGCAAAAATTTGTGATAACGCAATGGTTAATGGTAATGTTTTTGGCAATGCAGTTGTTTGTGATAATGCTCAGGTCTCTTTTCTTGGTCATATTTCTGATAATGCAAAAGTTTCTGATTATGCGCATGTAACTGGCAGGGTTTATGGAAATGCACGCGTTTATGGAAATGCTTGTATTTATGGATTTTCTGAGATTTACGATGATGCGCAGGTTTATGACAGGGCTACTATTTCTGAGCATGTAAAGGTTTATGGAAATGCACGGGTTTGTGATCAGGCAACGGTTTATAGCAAGCCTCGTACAGATGGCTATGCACCACCTATCTATGTAAAGATTTATGGCAATGCCGTGGTTAATGGCAATCAAAAAATTTCTGAAGATATTTGTGGTGATGATAAAGCAGCGTAAATAACGGGGCGGGGGGCTGCTTTATAGCAAAAAAGCCGCGTCCTTTAAGACACGGCTTTTATTATCAAAACAGCTAGCGATCTAAATAAACGATNATAACGGGGCGGGGGGCTGCTTTATAGCAAAAAAGCCGCGTCCTTTAAGACACGGCTTTTATTATCAAAACAGCTAGCGATCTAAATAAACGATTAAAATAACCAATCGAAATATAAAAGAACATCTCTTTATTGCACAAAACGTATCAAAAAGCAAGCTGTTAAGTAAAATAAAAATGGGATTCACACTGTAGATTCAGTGATT
>NZ_JBHIPC010000098.1:0-70532 GCF_042195765.1 Bartonella sp. AP3QHHD | reverse complement strand
GCGAGTTTCCATGTTTTATCTCCTTGAATATGCTGGAGATACAATGCCTTTTTGCTAATTATGTTCCAAAAGGGATAAAGATATGCGCCAAAAGGAATAGGAAAGATCTAAAGCTAAGATCGAGACCATCATGGTGGGGCATTTTCTTTTGAAACTTTGTTTAAAGCGCGTTCATAGAGAGTTTTTGTTGATCATAAAAAAGGGGGGTGAAAACGACAAGGCATGTCTATAGGGCTTTATGAGGTCATTATAATATAGATGCTATAATATAGATGCTGTTTTGTTTATATTCTTTCATAAATTTGAATTTTTATCTCATGACAATGTTTTGGTTGATAAACATATGATAAGCGTTACGAATGGGAATATATTTATGTTTCATAAATAAAAGCACATTTTGTATAGAGAGATCTTTCTTTGTGTTTTCGCTATTGTATTCTTTTGACAAATGCTTTTCTTTTTGATTGTATCAAAAAGTTTAAAGAGAGATCTTGTTAGGATATAAAATGTTTCGTTCAACTTTTTTTAAAAATCGTGAAATCTATGGACCTCTTTGTATTGGCTTTGATCCGAGCCATAAAGTTTTGCAATCGTGGAAACTAAGCTTTGATTATAAAGGTCTAAAAGATTTTTGTGATATTCTCTTAACAGCAGTTGTTGGTAAAGTGGGTATTATAAAGCCGCAAGTCGCATTTTTTGAATTATATGGTGTGGAAGGTCTTCAAGCTCTCAAAGAACTGATTGAAAATGCACACGAACAAGGCATATTGGTTCTGGCGGATGCAAAAAGGGGGGATATTGGCTCTACTGCTGAAGCCTATGGTAAGGCTTGGCTTGGTCCAAGTAGTGCGTTCAAGGTGGATGCCATGACAGTTAATCCTTTTTTGGGTTTTGATGCTCTTATTCCTCTGATAAAGGTTGCAGAAGAAGCAGGAGCAGGGGTTTTTGTGGTTGTTCAGTCTTCTAATCCAGAGGGGAAACAAATACGAAATGCGCTTATTGGTGATCAGACACTCTCTCTTCATCTTGCACAGTGTATTTGTGATTATAATAGTCAGTCTTCGGTTATTCATCATAATATTGGCCCCATAGGTGCGGTTATAGGAGCGACATTAGGATCTGAATCAAAAGACACAATCGAGCAGTTAAAAAATAGTCTGTTTCTTGTTCCGGGTATTGGCGCTCAAGGTGGAACAATGACACAACTAGCAAATCAATTTCCACAAAGACTTTGGCAGAATGTTATTCCCTCTGTATCACGCTCTATTACAGATGCTGGACGAAATATTGTTGATTTAAAAAATGTTATCAATCATTTTGCAGAACAAGCGCAAAGCACACTGATGTCTTGAGGATTTTTGCATCTGTAATAAATCTGAAGAATTCTGAAAGGGAGGGCTTTTGAGGGGGATGCTTCCGATTTATCCAGAATCAACAGTCGCTTTGAGGTTTCTTTCAACAAGCACAGATGTCTTTTCATTGAATGTTAAGCGGGCATTTCATGTTGAGCGGGGGGCTATGTTCCTATTGAAAATGCAAATATTTTCAGTAGATTGCCTTAAGGGTAAAGGTTTGCATCTTTTAAAAGCAAAAGCTTATGTATATTGTTACCAGTTTCCAGTTGATAAAGTTATTGCAGCGTTTGTTTCTATAAGATAGACACACGTTATCGGTGAATATATATTGTTGTTAGAGAAAAATATGTTATCAAAACAAGAAAAAACCAAAGCCCGTTTACCCCGGGGTTTTGTTGATCGTACAAGTGCACAGTTGTATGCAACTGAAACAATGATTGCGCAAATTCGTGAAGTTTATGAACTTTATGGTTTTGAAGCACTGGAAACACCAATTTTTGAATATACAGATGTGCTGGGTAAGTTTTTACCGGATTCAGATCGTCCAAATGCGGGCGTTTTTTCGCTACAAGATGATGATGAGCAATGGATGTCTTTGCGCTATGATCTTACCGCGCCTCTTGCTCGTTATTTTGCCGAGAATTTTGAAGTTTTGCCAAAGCCTTATCGCAGTTATCGTCTTGGCTTTGTTTTTCGCAATGAAAAACCAGGTCCAGGGCGGTTTCGGCAATTTATGCAGTTTGATGCGGATATTGTTGGAACACCAACGGTAGCAGCTGATGCCGAAATTTGTATGATGGCAGCCGATAGTTTGGAAAAACTAGGGTTTCAGCATCATGAATATGCCATTCGTCTGAACAACCGAAAAATTCTCGATTGTGTTTTAGAGAAAATTGGTTTGGGGGGAAATGAGCAGGCTGAAAAGCGCTTAACTGTCTTAAGAGCAATTGATAAGCTGGATAAATTTGGTTCTGAAGGGGTGCGTTTGCTTTTGGGAAAAGGGCGTTTGGATGAAAGTGGTGACTTTACAAAAGGGGCGGAGCTTAAGGATAAAGAGATTGAGTGTATTCTTACCTTAACTGCTGCTGGAGCTGAAACAGCAGAAGAAACGCTTGAGGCTCTTAAAGAAGTGGTTGGTGATCATGTTCAAGGGCGTGAGGGAATTTGTGAGCTTGAGGAAATGCAAGCAATTTTTGCCGCAAATGGCTTTCAGAATCGTATCAAGATTGATCCATCGGTGGTGCGTGGACTGGATTATTATACAGGTCCTGTCTTTGAGGCTACGTTGCTGTTTGATGTTTTCAATGATGATGGGCTGAAAGTTGTTTTTGGCTCCGTTGGTGGTGGTGGGCGCTATGATGGATTGGTGGCACGCTTTCGTGGTGAAAACATTCCAGCAACAGGTTTTTCAATCGGGGTCTCACGCTTGATCGCTGCTTTGCAAAATCTTGGAAAGTTGCCTATGAAGGAGACAACAGGGCCGGTTGTGGTGCTGATGATGGATAAAGAGCCAGAGGCGGTTGCTGGTTATCAAAAAATGGTGATGCAGTTGCGTGGTGCGGGAATTCGTGCTGAGCTCTATTTGGGGGCATCGGGGATAAAAGCGCAGATGAAATATGCAGATCGACGCCAAGCGCCTTGTGTGGTTATCCAAGGCTCACAAGAACGTGAGAGCGGAAAAATACAGATTAAAGATTTGATTGAAGGGGCGCGTTTGTCTCATGAAATTAAGGATAATCAAACATGGCGTGAAAGTCGACCAGCACAAGTGACGGTTGATGAAGAACAATTGGTCAAAACAGTACAGGATATTTTAGCCGCCCAAAAATGATAATGGTAAAGGTCTTTATCGAAGTGATTGTTTGAAATATTTTGGAAATTTGAAATTCAATTTTTAAAATTTGTGCTTTGCTCGTTTATACGTGTTGGTGCACGCGTTCAAAAGCGGGGTTTTGAAGTGCGTGCGGCATAAAAGAGAGATTTTTTAAGAGATAAATAAGCGCTATTTGCTATAAAACGTGCCCTTCTGAGGATGCGATGATAATGCGTTAAAATGAGCAAAAAAAATTGTAACGAACAAAAACTCTGAGAAAATTAAAGGGTTTCACGTAAAGCTTCTGCAAAAGTTTATAAAAATATTGACAAGTTCATATTGGCTTCATCTTTGAATTCTCATCTATGAGTATCAAATCCTTTGATGTTCTCTTCTTGGACATTACAAAATCTAGCCTTATTGCAAAAGGAGGGAGAACTAGAGCGTTTTATCCTAAAAGACTTTTTAAGCTTCAAAAAACAATGGAATGACTTAAATCGAACAATTTTTTACAGGAGCATGTTTGGATGAATTGTAAGCTGCCATAATGGTAACTTACTAATAATATGCATTTTTCAGAAAGTCAATTCTTTAACGGAGAAATGAAAATGGTCCAATATGATTTTACTCTGCTCTATGAACGAAATCCCTTTATTCTTGAAAGACCTGAGAATATTGGAAAATCATTTAAACTTCCTCCTTCAAATTTCGGATTTGAAGATCTTCCGCAAATTACCTTTTCAGGCGCCTCGTCGTGTCGGCGTATGATTTTTGGGCTATCATTTAGTGGTATGAAAGCATTTTTTGTGATGTTGTGGCAGGTAGGGAAAATGTTAGATGAGGGGGATGATGTGGATTTATGGTTTGATCAGATAACATTGGATCATGATATTCTTGAAGAATTTTTGACTTGCGATCTTTCAATTCAAGAACCAGAATATCTTAATTTTGAAAGTTTTAAAGAAGGTATCAAAGAATTAGAAACAAATAAAATTGTAGCGAAGGGGACAAAAAAAGATTGTTATTTCATCAATCCAGATATTTTTGGTCTTCCTGAATGTGATGAAGATTTTGAGTTTGATGAAGAGGAAGAGATAGAAGCACACTTTACGGTAGAATACCCGAATAAACAACTTCTTTAACCGTTTTTCTCTTAGAGAAAAATAAAAGCTTAGAATAAATGGCTATGAGAACAGTAATGAGTCTGTTTATGGTATGTGAATTGGAATGTTTGCGGGATTTTTTTGATTGAATCTTCTTTATAAACGGTTCTTTATGCAGAGCAGTTTTTATACCATATTTGCTTCTTTTTATGAGACATAAGTTAATTTGAACTGTGCGCCTCTTCAAACAAATGTTTGATCTGTATTTTCCCTCTTGATGCTTTTGTGAACCTTGCAGTCTTGATGTTCACAGCTTTCGCCTTTGAAAGCATTTACGAGAAGCATTTCCACTCTTTTTAATCGTTTATTCATATGCCAATCCCACATGTCGTGGGCAAGAAAATGGTTTTGATGGTTGCAATATAAGAAGGGATAAAATGAGACACTCTTATGATATTCAGCTTTCACATTCAATATGCAAAATTATAAATTATCTCTATAAATCAAACCATTTTCAACATAAAGGTTTTCTCAATATGAGGAGCTGAGCGTTGATTTTGCATAGTTTATCTATATGTTAATCCTTGATGTTTCCGAGAGAGTTTTGCATGAATTTGCGCATTTGGCAATTGCATCCTCATTTTTTGATAGCGTGCAACAGCTGTTAACTCTTTGATTTTTTAGTCCCACAACGGGATTTTTCATCGGCAATTTTCCAAGCTTTTGCAAAGCCGTTAAAACATGAAAGATTTATTGAAAAATTATTGTTGGAATATTTTCTCACTGAAGGCGCACAATCAACTTATCGTGTCTGCTTTCACGAATAGAGGTTGCAAAAAGTAAACGACACAAATTTCCTGAGGAGGGAGATTTGTGTCGTAAAATTTTGTTTAAATAGACGATTGGGGGAATTAGCTTTTCAAGGCTTTTAAAACATTTTGTGGTGAAGAAACTTCGTAAGGATCTGTTGCACAATTATCTGAAAAACCTGTTTCTTCGAACCATTGTTCAACCACACCATCATTAATAACAGCTGCATAGCGCCATGATCGCATGCCGAAACCAACATTGTCTTTTGCAACCAGCATACCCATTTTGCGCGTGAATTCACCAGAGCCATCGGGAATTAATTTCACGTTTTTGATATTTTGTGCTTTTCCCCAAGCATTCATGACAAAAGCATCATTGACGGAAAGACAATAAATTTCATCAATACCCGCTTGTTTAAATTCATCATAGAGTTTTTCAAAATCAGGCAGCTGAAAGGTTGAGCAAGTAGGGGTAAAAGCTCCAGGAAGAGAAAAAAGAATAACACGCTTTCCTTTAAAGTAAGCATCGCTGTTAACTTCTTGCCACCGATAAGGATTGTCTCCATCCACTGATTCATCGCGTACGCGTGTGTGGAATGTTACATTGGGAACTGTTTTTTTCATCATCATGATGCTCCTGTATTCTTTTACGAAAATTTTGTTTTAAAACAGCCTTCGTATTTAAAAACATATGGCAAAAAGCGTTTTAAATAAAAGGGCTTCTTTAAAAATTCTTACTTCTGGTGAGTGTGCAAATATTTCACACTTCCGTCAAGTAGAATTAATGGTCGACTTTGGATACTCTTCACCTTAAAGTTAAAGGAAAGAATATGAAGGATTGATATGACCGTAAAGACAGTTTTAACCACGGCTTTTGAGGGGCAAAAACCGGGAACGTCTGGTTTGCGCAAAAAAGTGTCTGTTTTTCAACAACCCCATTATGTAGAAAACTTTATACAGTCTCTTTTTAATAACATTGGGCCTCTTGAAGGAAAAATGTTGATTCTTGGGGGGGATGGGCGCACTTTTAATCGTACTCTCCTTCAGATTGTGTTGAAGATGGCGGCGGCGCATGGTGTCTCTCTTATTAAAATGGGAAGGGGCGGTATTCTTTCTACACCTGCCGTTTCGCATCTTATTCGTAAAACTCATGCCCATGGTGGACTTATTCTTTCTGCAAGCCATAATCCTGGTGGTCCAGAAGGAGATTGTGGTATTAAATACAATGTTTCCAATGGTGGGCCCGCTCCTAATTCTTTATGTGATGCTATTTTTGCAACATCGCAACGTCTTTCTTTTTATAAAATTCTTGAAGCACCAGATATTGATTTAGATAGGCAAGGTACGATCTTTATGGGTGCCATGCGGATTGATATTATTGATCCTGTCGCTGATTATGTTGCTTTGATGCAGGAGCTTTTTGATTTCGACTGTATTGCCAAGGCCGTTGATCGAGGTCTTACTTTACGGTTTGATGCCATGCATGCGGTAACAGGGCCTTATGCTCATGAAATTTTTGAAAAATGTTTAGGATTTTCTGAAGGGACGGTGGTTAATGGTATTCCTTTGCCAGATTTTGGAGGCGGTCATCCAGATCCCAATTTGGTTTATGCCAAGGCTCTTTATGATTTATTGATGTCAGAGAAAGGACCAGATCTTGGCGCAGCCTCTGATGGTGATGGAGATCGTAACCTCATTATTGGTCGTCAACAATTTGTTTCGCCTTCGGATTCTTTGGCTATTATGGCTGAACATGCACACCTCATTAAAGGATATCGGAAAGGCGTGGTGGGGATAGCACGTTCTATGCCGACGGGGCGTGCTGCTGATCTGGTTGCGGAAAAAAAAGGACTAAACTTTTTTGAAACGCCAACGGGATGGAAGTTTTTTGGAACCCTTTTGGATGCGGGAAAAGTAACCTTTTGTGGTGAAGAAAGCTTTGGAACGGGCTCTCATCACATCCGCGAAAAAGATGGTTTATGGGCTGTATTATTTTGGTTAAATCTTTTAGCGGTAACAGAAAAAACTGTCGCACAAATTGTTCAACAGCATTGGCACACCTATGGGCGTTTTTACACGTTACGGCATGATTATGAAGAAGTCGAAGCAGACAAAGCTTTGGAAATTATAGAGCATTTGCGTGCGCACTTACCACATGCAGGAACTGAAATTGCTGGATTTTTCGTCAAAAAAGCAGATGATTTTACATATCATGATCCCGTTGATCAGAGCGTTAGTACGCAGCAAGGTATCCGTATTTTTTTCGAGAATGGCGCACGGTTGGTGGTTCGTTTGTCGGGAACAGGGACGCTAGGTGCTACTTTACGGCTTTATTTTGAACAATATGAAAGTGATCCGCGCAAACACAATTTTAATCCGCAAGACGTTCTTAAACCTTTGCAACAGGTGGCATTAAAACTGTTAAATATACAACAAGCATTGGGGAGAGATCACCCTGATATTATCACCTAAGATCATTGGAATGTTTTTTTGTAAAGGTATGATGATTGATCACATGGGTGTGATTTTAGGGGCGTGATTTTATGTGCATAAGGGAGATCTTCCATTTTCAAGCTCTCTTTGTTTTTTCCTCTCTTACATATCAATCGGATTCCTAAAACTGCCGGATTCTTAAAACTAAATGCTGTAGGAAATTATAATCGAGCATAATCGGAGCATTTATGTCCAATGGGTTTGCTCAATGGCTTGATAGAAATTTTTGTTTAATAGGAGAATGTTTCTCATACAAAACAAAATACGATCATTGTTGCACATTTCATATGTTTGTTTTAAAGAATCTTCTCTCTCAAGACACTAAAAACGCATCTTATGCGTGTTGCTTTGAAAGGGATAACCGTCCCTTCATTGAGCAGCACCATTTTTACGCTTATGAGAGAGTAAGACGGCACCATTATTCACTTTGCCCGCTTTCAATGTTGGCTCTTATATTTGAGAGTATTTAGTATTTTGGATAATCGTTTTACACGGCTTTTCCTACTTGTAACATGCAAAAGGTTTTGGTTGTTTCAATGTAAAAGGGGTTGAGAGAATCTCAGCTTATTTATCGGCTCTCATTCAATATACAAAACCATTGACTATGATCATAAATCAGTCTGTTCTCTAACATTATGACTGTTATCTTTACTTAAATAAAAGGTTAAGTTGGGGACATCATTTTCTTGTTTCTCAATGCTGCAATAGTTTTTAGCTCTTTGAGAACGTTTTATTCAGAGATGTTCCTTTTCTAATTGTTTTTTTATCCATTCGTTAATTGCATTGGTGATGTATAAGAAAATGATTTTGATTAATTTATTAGAGAGAATGAAATGCGTAAATTTTATGATATGCGGGGACTCATTTGAGTTGTATAATGATCAATCATTTTTATAAACCCATGTATGGTATGTGATGAGGGCATTCATAAACACTGTTGACAGATGAGGATTGAAACAAAGGGAAACATTTTTCTAAAATAATGGACAATAAGCACTTCTTGCTTTATGACCAGTCATAATGAATGATTTTTCTTTTAATAAGGGGAATTTATGACCCAATATCCCAAATGTCCTCGTTGTGATTGTCTTTATACTTATGAAGATGGTGAAAATTTTGTGTGTCCTGAATGCGCACATGAATGGCCACAAAAAAACGATGATACGGTTCTTGTCAATACTGTTTATGATGCCAATAGTCAGATTTTAACAAACGGAGATACCGTTATGGTGATAAAAGATCTGAAAGTAAAAGGCGCTTCATCTGTTTTAAAAGGGGGGACGAAGGTAAAGAATATTCGCTTGGTGGATGGGGATCATAATATCGATTGCAAAATTCCAGGGATTGGTCAGATGAGTTTAAAGTCGGAGTTTGTGAAAAAAGTTTAGGCATTTATTTTCTTGCAATTGTTTTTGCATTTCATTGGTTTCCTATTTTTACATTCTTCTCTAATTGGGCATATTTTTCTCCAATGGGCTTCTTTTCTTGTTTCATAGATTACACCAATCAGATAGAAGCAATATGTTTTCCTTTATTGCAAAGCCATGTATCGCAGAGAAATAGCGACTCTTTCTTTTCTTTTAATATGCGGTTATGAGGGGACTGGATATTGACTCACAAGCAACAATAAAAGTATGCGCTTTATGAGAAGAACAACGCCGTAAAGTAGACAAACTTATTCCTGCTGAATTGAAAAAATATTCTTTCTTTTTATCAGATAATTTCTCAAACAACCATAATAGATCTGGCTTCGATGTATTTATTTTTTATGGGTAGTTACACCTTTTTCGTCATATTTATGGAAATGAGATTGAAAATGATAGGGGGGGAATTCTTGATTTTAAGAATGGAAAAAGGACGCTATGATCTTGACAAGGTCGTACAGTCATTCATTTTCCAGCTCTTAGTTCTGCAACAGTCTCTTATAAAAGTGTGCATAAGCGCTATTAAAAATAGTTTTTGTTATTATCCAGTTTGTGCTGTGTAAGCGGACGATTTTTATTGGTGCAACATAAACAGAATTGAAATAAGAAGAATGTCAGAATTCTCATTCAAGTTGCAAAATGTGATCTTTGTCAACTTGCTGCTACAACATATTGATTTATAATAATAAATTAGCATTATTCATATTGAATTAGAACCCCGAATAACGTGGGATTCTCTCATTTCAAATCTGTTCCATGTTAAATCAATTAAAATCACTTGCTTGCATACCACAAGCGGGGCTGGCGTGTGGGTAAAAACTGTACAAGAAAGGATTAAAAATGACTCTTATGAATTGTCTTAAGTGCCAAGGGCTATTGAATCGTCTTAAGTGCCAAGGGCTATCGCAACATTGGGGGCTGGCAGATATGATGATGGTGCCGGCTTGCTACAAGAAGTATTTTGCGTGATTTGTCGTTTGGAGAGCTGAGAAAGATGAAGCAAATGGGCACTCTATCTTGCAATGTTTTCTTTTTTTGGGGGCTTTTTTGTAACGAGGTCGTGTTTTCTTGATTAAAATTGCATGACAAGATTATGAGATAAAATAAATTTAAAATGTACGCTCATGCGTTGTACTTCTGTGTACGTAAATTGGTTTGTTGAAACAACGTATGTTTCCTAAAGGGAGCTTTGAAAGCTTTTTAAGGTATATGTGGAGGTGAAAGGTGGGTGAAGGTATCATTATTGGACAGATTTTTTTAACAGTACTCTATTTTTATGGCTGCATAGCTTACTTCTAAAATTTCAGGAATAAAATGACGTAAGATCTTTACATTCCATGTTTGAGCGCTGTTGAAGAGGGGCAATCGGTGTGGTTATTTTACCTATTGAGGTCAATATTTATTGTGATTTATTGTGGCATGGCTTCAACGCCTAAAACTTCAGGGATAAAATGACGTAAAAGATTTTCAATACCATGTTTGAGAGTTGCTGTTGAAGAGGGACATCCAGCGCAGGAGCCGCGCATATTGAGATAAACAATACCATTTTCAAATCCGCGAAAAGTAATATCTCCACCATCATTGGCAACTGCGGGGCGGATACGCGTTTCAAGGAGCTCTTTAATGGTTAAGACAATATCAGCATCTTTTTCGTCATAAAATTCTTCGTTAAGGGCATGGGTTTGTGCTTGTGTTGTAGCGTTGGTGGTGATCACTGGCTCATTGGATAGAAAATGTTCCATAATTGTGCCTAAAATGACGGGCTTGAGATGTTGCCATTCTCCTTCTTTTTTGCTTACGGTGATAAAATCATAGCCTAAAAAAACACCATTGATATTGGGAATATTAAACAGTTTAGCCGCCAAAGGTGAGTTTTTAGCTGCTTCTTCACGGTCACGAAATTCTAATACGCCCTCAGAAAGAACCACGCGTCCTGGCAAGAATTTAAGAGTTGCAGGGTTTGGGGTGGTTTCAGTTTGAATAAACATAGATTCTCCTTTTATAATGAAGGCTTGGGAAGATCTTACGTTGTAGAATATTATATTTTTTAGGCAATAGATCTAATATCTTCATCGGCAAGATTGCTAGGAATAACAATGACAGGGATTGAAAAAGCTGTTCCTTTATTCCCGATTAATTGAACAAGGGGTCCTGGTCCTTCTGTATGTCCACTGGCTGCTAAAACAATTAGTGCAATCCTTTTATCTTCGTCGACCAGTTTGGAAATCTCATCAATTTTTTTTCCTTCACGCACTACTATTTCTGTTTCAAGCGCATGGGTGGTGCGGACTTCACTGGCAATGTCTCCTAATATTTTATGAGCACTTTGCTTTGATTCTGTACGCATAACGTTGTTTACACCCAGAAAATGTTGAAATTCTACACTATCAACGACACAAAGTAATACCAATGTTCTACTGGTATTTTGGGCATGCTGTGCGGCAAACGCAACGGCACGCCGACACTCTGGTGTTTCATCGATAATAACTAAGTTTTTTTTCTTTGGTTCTTTTTTCGGATTTTGGGGTTTGGAAATCATGCACTTTCTCTATTTTGTACAAACGATTTTTTTGCTCTCTACAGTTTTTAGTTTTATTATTTTTATGTATTGTGCAAAAATCCAATAATTTCACGAATTTTTTTCATATTTTCTTCTGCGAGCATACTAGCACGTTTAGCGCCATCATGCAAAACAGAGTCGATATAACCGCTTTCTTGATGAAGGCGACGTAATTCTTCTGTTATAGGGGCAAGCTTATGGACAACAAGGTCGGCTAGAGCTGTTTTAAAATGGGAAAATTGTTGACCAGAAAATTCTAAAAGAATCTTTTCTTTGCTAACTTTGGCAAAGGCGGCATAAATACCAAGCAGGTTATCTACTTCTGGTCGTTCTTTTAAAGCGGCAAGGGTATCGGGAAGTGGAGCTGAATCCGTTTTGGCTTTGCGTATTTTTTTTGCGATAAGATCAGCGTCATCGGTCAAATTAATGCGTGAAAAATCTGAAGGATCTGATTTTGACATTTTTTTTGTCCCATCGCGCAAAGACATAACGCGTGTGGCTGTTGTTCCAATAAGCGCCTCTGGGAGGGGAAAAAAGCCTTGTCTTTTTTCTTCATCTGTTTGCATAGAGATACCAAAATTTAATTCGGCAATACGCTGTGCATAGTCGTTGTTAAATTTTTGTGCAATATCGCGTGTGAGTTCAACATGCTGTTTTTGATCTTCGCCTACTGGAACATGCGTTGCTCGATAGACTAAAATATCAGCAGCCATCAAAGTGGGATAGGCAAAAAGCCCGATGGATGCTTTTTCGCGATCTTTTCCCGCTTTATCTTTAAATTGTGTCATGCGTTGAAGCCAGCCGATACGGGCAACACAATTAAAAATCCAGGCGAGTTCAGCATGTTGAAAAACACGTGATTGGTTAAAAATAATGTGTTTTTGAGGATCGATACCGGCGGCTAAAAAAGCTGCTGTCACTGTTCTGGTGGATTCGCGTAAAGTAAGGGGATCTGGGTTGACTGTGAGCGCATGCATATCCACAACACAATAGAGGCAGTGATGAGAGTTTTGCAGTTCAACCCAACGCTGAATGGCTCCAAGATAATTGCCAAGATGTAAATGACCACTCGGTTGTACGCCGGAAAAGACAAGTGGTGTGAAGGTATCCATAGGAGTGCTCTTTCTTCAATTAAGGTTATTCATTTTATTGTTTTTGACAAAGTATAGATATTATGAGCGTTTTTTCAAATTTTTAAGCGTGTGAAAAAAGGAACGGGTGTTGAATAAAAAATAGGCACTAAAATAGATCAAAAATATGCCAATCATGATCCCAGCTAAGGTGATCGCGCGCAAGAAAAATGATGCTTGTGAGGATAAAGGAAAAGACAAAAAAACAAACACATTCAATCCGTAATAGAGGGCTAGTGCACTCAAAAGAGTTGCCATCATGAGACATAATATTCGCTTTATCAGTTGGAAGTCGTATTTCCAATAACCGCGTTTGATAAGGACACTCCACAGCAAAAGGGTGTTGGCCCATCCAGAGGTAATTTCAGCAATAACAATGCCTCGTGCAGATAGAATAGGAAATAATGTTAAGGCGAGACTGATATTGATGAAAACGCAAATACCTGTAAAAATCATCGGTGTTTTGGTATCTTCATGGGCAAAAAAATTAGGAATAAAGACCTTAATAAGAACAAAAGCTGGAAGTCCTAGTCCATAAAGCTCCAATAATTGTGCAACATGGTGTGTTGATTGACTGGTAAATTGTCCTCGTTCAAAGAGCAAACTGACAATGGGAGTGGAGAGCAGCAAAAAAGCGATGGATGCTGGAAGTGTTAACAACAATGTTAATTCAATAGAGCGATTTTGTAAATGGTGGGTTTCTTTATGCTTTTTGCTCCGCAAAGCACGTGTTAACTCTGGTAAAAGAACGGTTGCAACGGCAATGGCGATTACGCCTAAAGGCAATTGATAAAGACGATCAGCATACATCAAAGAAGAGACAGCACCCGATTGACTAGAAGCAATGTTGGTATTAATAAGCAAATTAATTTGCGTGATGCCACCTGTGATGGCTGCTGGGAATGCTAAAGTTAATAGCTTACGAACATTAGGACTTAAATGGGGCTGGCGGAAGGAAATTTTCATTCCACTTTGACGCAAAGCAAGGGCAATTAAGGTGAGCTGAAGAAGCCCTGCTGCCAATACACCCCAAGAGAGATTTAAGCCAATATGCCAAGCGTCAAGTTTATAGATCCAAGCATAGGCAAGCACACCAATCAAAATAATGTTTAAAAAGAGTGGGGCAATGGCGGCAATAAAATAGCGTCGCAGCGCATTAAGCATGCCCCCCATCATGGCAGCAAGCGACATGCAGGTTAAATAGGGAAACATGATTGCAGTAAAGTGAATTGTAGCGTTAAATTTTGTTGCATCTTCGGTAAAACCTGGGGCAATAATGGTTTGTACCAAAAAAGGCATACTCAGTTCCATCGCAATCGTTAACAGTAAGAGCAGCGAAAAGAGAACGCCAAAGACTTCTTCTGCAAATTTGCATGCCGTTTCGTGACCTTCTTCAGTGATTTTTTTTGCAAAAAGAGGAATGAAAGCAGCGTTAAAGGCACCTTCAGCAAAAAAACGACGAAATGTGTTGGGAAAACGAAAAGCAGCGTTAAAGGCATCAGAAACAGGACCTGTCCCTAGGGCTGCGGCCATAAGCATTTCGCGTACGAAGCCAAAAATACGGCTCATGAGGGTTCCGGAAGCAACTGTTGCAATTTTTTTAATCAATGTCATAAAGATATATCAGCTTTGTTGTAAAAGAGAAGCGATGACAGGAGAAATAAAGCGTTTTAAATCGTAAAAATCTGATCTCTATCCTAATCAAGGATACTTTTTGAAAGCGTTTTACGACGGTGTTTATCTTTCTGTCAACAATGGTGCTTGAAGACTTTTTTATGCTCCTTGTTTACTGTTGCATTAAAATTTTTATTGTTGCCATAAAATAATTAAAATTTCTTTTTCAAACTGAAATATGCGAGTGATATTATAACAGTTTGAAGGGATATGTAGGGATATATAATGATAATTTCTCTTTATGGTGTGATGTCGTGAATAGTGCAACCCAATACCGTTCTGTTTTATGTGAGGGGTGTGACCCTATTAAAGAACGCAAATAAAATAAAAGCGTGGAGCAATACGCAATTTCCATTATTTATTCATTATTAAAAAAACAGCGCTTTAGATGTTTTAAAAAGTCGTAAGGCTGAGCTAAAAGGTGATGGTAAAGCTGGTGATTTATTTTTATCTTTACGGCTTTATATTCTCCCCAAATTTGGCTGCCTTTTCGTTTTAGAGATTACATAAACAAGAGGATAGGAAGACATGATCTTTCAACAGCATTTTTCCTGTTCAGGTTTCTTTTCACAGTTGATGAGGATAAAATCTGAGGAAATAAGATCAATTTGTTCTCTCATGGTTTCCATTCTCGTTGAGGCGCAATTGATTTGCCGATGAAGGCAGAGGGGGGGGTAAAGGCTATCATTTTTACCAGAGGGGGCAAAAAAGTTAAAGTTTATAAACCTTTTAGATATTCATTGCCATTTCTTTTGTGTGCTCCGTTTTGTGAGGTTGAATATTTTCTTGTCTTTTGGGACTCTGATTGACGATTTCTGTCATTTTTTGCACTTTAATTGCTTCTTTATCAAGGGTGTTGGAACATTTTTTTTCATTATTTTTCTTTATAGATTGATGCTGGATAGATTGATACTGGTTTGGTGCTAAGCGCTCATCGAATTTATGGTTATAAAAATACATGGGTTGTATATGCGGTTCTATCTCTTTTATCTGCTTGACTATTTCCATAATCTCTTTTGCTTTGATGGTTGATGTGCCAAGACTCTTCGCAAGTCTTTCAGGATTATTTTCTTTTATAACTTCATGCTCGTTTGAAGATAAGCGCTCATTGATTTTTTTGATATAAGTCCTTATCTCTCCCCTTAATTCAGGAGAGTTTGATAAAGTTTCTTGCTGTTGTGCTTTTGACAAGGAAAGGAGATTTTTCATCCAAGCCTTAGGCATTTCTACCGACTGTTCACACCGCCTTTGTTTTACATGATGGGTAT
Source organism: Bartonella sp. AP3QHHD (assembly GCF_042195765.1). NCBI lineage: Bacteria > Pseudomonadati > Pseudomonadota > Alphaproteobacteria > Hyphomicrobiales > Bartonellaceae > Bartonella > Bartonella sp. AP3QHHD. The sequence continues at coordinate 54,903 of NZ_JBHIPC010000098.1, read as the reverse complement.
GGAGAATGTCTCTTTCTGTTTGTTTAGAAATATTGATATAACGATCAATGGCTCTACAGAGGGGCAAAATATTTTCTTCAGCATGGGCGCGCGCGTTGTTTTTGATGCCAAATACATTGCTACCAGAAAGCTTAGAAATCGATTGGGGAGAGGTGGTAATTTGATAGGTGAGTTGTTCTCCTTCAGTATGATTTTCATGGATCATCTCAATTCTTTCCCGCAAAATATGACGATTGCCATAAATGATTTGGCACAAAGTTTCTATTTCTTTTCTTCTTGCTTGAATGGATGCGTTGTTTTTTATCCTTGTGGCAATTTCATTGTTGGTAAGGGGGGCTATTGTTTGTGCGGGGATAAGCACTTCTTGCTGGTTTTGAATTTTTGGTGCTGTAAAGGAGAGGGCGTCACCGATTTTTAATGTCTGTATTTGCTCTGGGGTGAGATCTTTTTTATTTCCCAAGATGAAAATTCCGTTAGCATCAAGCATAAAGCCATTGGGTCCACTGCCTCTGTAAAAGCCTTTATAGGTATGACCTTCTTTTGCTGTTATAATAAGATGATGATGTATACTCTCAAGCCCGATATGTTTCATACTGTCCATGAATTCTTTTAAAATAAGTATTTTTTCTGGATTTGAGATATCTTCAAGCAGATGTTTCATTTCTTCTTTATCTTTATGTTTTAGCGATGCAATACTGGCAAGATTCATACGTTTTTCTGTTACAAGAGAAAAGTCGAGTGTGTGGCCAGCAACTTGCCCAAGTTTTTCAAAAAACATTCGTTGCGTGCGTCCATTGCCTTCTCTGAAAGGATGTGTATAGTTGAGCTGTATCAACATTTCAGTGACATGTTCAACAAATGTTTCGCGGGTTAAGCCTTTTAAACTATTCGTTTCTGCAAGTATTTTATCTAAATTTTCTAGACCCTCCTGTATCTGTTTTGCTGAGGCAAAAGAAATACCAGCTTTTTTCATCATTGGCATATAAGCAACGGTACCATCTTCAAATGTAAATGGTTTTTCGCGTGTTTGTCCGGCCCATTCAAAAGTATTTTTAAATAGGGTGTGATGAATATATTGGAGATATGTGGAGGTTAGTTTTTGTGGTGGCGCTTCTTGGCGCAGATGAATGATTGCTTTTGTTGTATCATGGGCACATTGCACTTTTAATTTTCCATAGTCTTTTATTCCATATTTATTCTTTAAGGTGATACTATTGGGGTAAAAGAAATTACGATGTATTGTCTTATTTTCTTCGGTTTCAGGCGGTGATGATAATTTCTCCTGTAAGGTGAGAGGGACGGTGTCCGTTTTTCTTGTACCAGTATCCCAGTATGCCATTGCTTTTTTTGGGGGCTGTTTTGTTCTTTCTTGATGATCAGAGCGTGTTTCCTTTGTCATTTTGACAGATATTGGATTATTTGTCGCTGTATTACTGCTCTGTAAAATGTTTTTTTGAAAATCTTTTTGCATTTGCCTCATAGCGGAAGCCGATTGAGCAATTGGTTGTGCCATTTGTTCTTTTTCTTGTTCTTGCAAACTTTGGGGCATAACTTCAACGCTGTCATGTAAAGCATGAGGGACAATCCACGGTGAAAAATGGGCTTGTTCTTTTTTCTTTGTTTGAATGGATGCGTTGTCTTTGCTCTTTTCAGTTATTTCATCGTTTTTAAGAGTGGCTCTTTTTTCTTCTGGAAGCAATGTTTTTTGCTGGTTTTTTTCTGGGTTTTGAACTTTTTGTGCTGTAAAGGAGAGGGCATCACCGATTTTTAATGTCTGTATTTGCTCTGGGGTGAGATCTTTTTTATTTCCCAAGATGAAAATCCCGTTGGCATCAAGCATGAAGCCATTGGGTCCACTGCCTCTATAGGTACCATGATAGGTTTCTCCTTCTTTTGCAACGACAGCGAGATGATAATTTTTTTCATCCAATCCAAGCTCTCTCATAGAGTTGGTGAATTCTCGTAAGAGGAGCAATTTTTCTGGATTTGAGATATCTTCAAGCAGATGCTTCATAGGCTCTGGGTTGCCATGTTCCATGGCAGCGGCGCGGACAAAGTCTTTACGTTTTTTGCTCACAAGAGAAAAATCTAGCTCATGTCCTGCTGCTTGAGAGAGTTTTTCAACAAACAGACTCTTTGTGCGCCTATTGCCCTCTCTGAAAGGATGCAAGTGGTGCAAATCTATCATTATACTAGCTGCTTGTTCAACGAATTCTTCGCGCGTTAAGCCTTGTAAATTATTCTTTTCAGCAAGCGTTTTATCTAACTTTTCTAGTCCCTCCTGTATTTTTCTGCCAATCGCAAAAGGTTTTGTAAATTCTTTTCTTTTCAAAATGGGCATAGAAGCAACAGTGCCATCTTCAAATGTAAAAGGCTCTTCGCGTGTTTGTCCGGCCCATTCAAATGCACGGGAAAAGAGGCCTTGATGAAGGTATTTTAGATAAGAGGCATTAAACTGCTCTGGTAGAGGTTCTTGGTGCAGTTTTATCATTTCTTTTTTTACATCATTAGAACAGCATTCTTTTAATATTTCTTTATCTTTGATGCGGTATTTATTTTTAAGCACTTTGCTATTGGGGTAGAAAAAATTTTGCGCTTCTTCATTGATTTGCTTTGAAATGGCTGCATTAATTACAGAGTGTTGTTCTTGCAATTCTTCCTGTGTAGAGGAGGCACAATGTTCTGTGTTTTCTTTCATGCATATTTCCTTTCAAATGGTAACATTATTTTTTGATTTTTTTTGTTTACATTTTTTGCCTTATGTTATTTTCATAGTGTTTTCTTCAAAGAAGAATGCCTATTTGAATGATTGAAAAAATTGACCTTATTCGCATGGAACAAAGTTAAAGTTTGTAATTTTTATAAAGTATTATCGTGAAATTTTATCAATGAATTCTGTAAAATAATGGGGTGTCTTATTCAAAATTTTCTGTATTTCATACACCGTCTTTGGTGCAATCTTGGCAAGATAATTGCACCAAAGTTTTGGATGAAAAGCCAACGATGATTAGACTGTCACGACAAAGCCATTGCTTTTGATGTTTCGGCTCTGTGCGGTCGAACATGCGGCTGGTCTTCCTGTCTAGAAGTTTCTGCAACTTCTTGATGCCGCTTTGCTGTTGAGCGTTCAGGCAGCTTTGGGGGCTGCGATAAGCTTTGCTGCTGTTGCAACTTTTTATCGAGATCGGTAGGTGGTTGATGACGTTTTTGTTGTTCTTCCTGATGGTTTTGCACAATGCCTTCTCTTAACTGTTTTACAGTTTCAGCATAATCCTTAATGGCGGTACAAAGAGTAGGAAGATTTTCTTCAGCAGCTTTGCGTGCTCCATTTTTTATGCCAAGGACTTGTCTACCAGCAAGCGGAGAAACAGATGTACAATCCTTTTCAATTTGAAATACAAGCTCTTCTCCCATCTCTGGAATTTTTTGCATATCTTCTATTCTATATTGCAAAATAAATGGATCCTTATAAACAATTTGGCACCAATATTGGATCTCTCTTTGACCATATTGAACCGATGGATCTTTTTGAACTCTGCGGGCAATTTCCTCATTTGAGAGAGGCTGTATTTTCTTTTCTGAATTGAGCGGATTTTGTAAATGTTGATTTGTTAGCTCTTCCTCTTGTGCTTGTCGCTGATGTTGTTGTTCCGTGTGAGAACCTTGTAAAATATTTTCACTTTTTGTATATTTTGAAGTATACACATAACCGTTAATGGCAGCACATAGGGTGGGAAGAGCTTCTTCAGCTTGTTTGCGCGCATGATTTTTTATGCCAAGAACTTTTCTACCAGCAAGCTTAGAAATAGACTTAGGCTGTTCTGTAACATCCCATAAGAGTTGTTCTCCCATATCGGGGTTTTCTTTGATTTCTGCTATTTTTTCTTCTAAAATAAGTCGGTCGCCATAAACCTTTTTGCACAAAAATCGTATCTCTTCTTGATATGCTACGAGCAATAGCTCTCTTTCCATTGTATTAATAGATGGTTTTTGTTCGTGAGACGGTTTTGGTTGTTCAATTGCTGTGTGTGGAGAGGCAGGCTTTTGGACGACAGTATCGCTTTGTTTTCTGTTTTCTATACGGTGCGGTTTTCTTGAAGGCGGGACGGCATATGTTCCACTGTCTTGTGATGATGAACTGCTTTGCTGCCTGACTTTCATATGTGATAGTGTTTTGGGTCTAACACTTGGTTCGTGTGTTTCAGGATTTTGGATTTTTGTGCCATTTTGTACTCTTTCTCTCATGCGTGGGGGAAGGGGCGGAGCAGGCGTTGCATAGAGATGTTCTCCCTCTTGAGCTGTTGTTTTGTTTTGTTGCTTATCTTTTGCGCGTGGAGGTCTTTGTGGAGCTGCTTTTGTGTGCGGAGAGGAGTGTTCTTGGATTTTTGAGTTGAGGATTTTTGCGTCGGCTTGTGTTTTTTCTCTCATGCGTGGAGGAGGGGGCGGAGTCACTTTTGTCTGTAGGGGGGGGGACTCTTGAACTGTCGGTTTATGTTGTTGTCTCTCTTTTGCACGTGGAGGTCTTTGTGGAGCTGCTTTTGTGTGCGGAGAGGAGTTTTCTTGGATTTTTGAGTTGTAGATTGTTGTGCCGGTTTGTGTTTTTTCTCTCATGCGTGGAGGAGGGGGTGGAGCCACTTTTGTCTGTAGGAAGGGGGACTCTTGAACTGTTTGTTTATGTTGTTGCCTCTCTTTTGCACGCGGAGGTTTTGGTGGAGCTGCTTTTTTTTGTGGGGGAGGCGTCTCTTGGTTTTTGGCGTTAGGAGACATTGTGTTGGTTTGCACTGAGCTTTTCATACGAGGGGGTGGTGGTGGAGCAACTTTTGGGTGGGGGGATAAATTTTCTGGGCGTTTTTCTACAGTTGCTTTTGGCAAACTTTGAGAAACTTGGGAAGGAGGGGTTCTGGTAGGGGATTGTTCAGCCTGTTGTTGAAATTTTTCCATCATTTCGGTGATAAAAGGGGAGGGATTTCTTTTTTTCATACATGTTCCTTTCAAACTCTTCCAATATTGTTTTTAAATACTATTTAAAAATGTACGTTGGTTTTTATTCTGTTTTATGCTTTTTCATTTGCTTTTATGAGAGAGGATATGAAACTGAATGGTCTCGCACGATTTGACTCTTATGGTTCAGATCATAATCATTCTCTAAAGATTATTTTCTCAGTGTTTGGGTTAAGGGACAGAAAAATAAATTTTGTTTCAATTTTTCTCTCTTTCTTGGCGCAAATACCTCTTTCCTGTGTTGCGCCAAGACGTTAGATTCAACGTGAAAACTTATGTCTGTTTAGCTGGCAAAAGCCATCGCTTTTGGGGCGGCAGTTTTGCGAGGACGAACATCTGTTTCTCTTTGTTGAGTAGAGGTTGTTGCTCCTTCATGCGTTACTGTTGAAAGCTCAACGCGTTGAGCAGACTGTGAGACGCTTTGTTGTTGATGCAAATTTTGCGCTCTGTCAGAAGGTGCTTCATTGTGTTCTTGTTTTGCCTGCTGAGTTTTTGAAAGGCTCTCTCTTACTTGTGTTACAGCTGTTGCATAATTGTCAGCGGCGTCAATGAGGTGAGAAAGACCCGTTTCAGCATGTCTGCGTGCTTTATTTTTAAAGCCACAAAAGTTATGACCAGCGTACTTGTGAAAAGATTGAGGATTTCCGACAAGTTGCTGTGCGAGTGCTTCTATTGTTTCAGGGTTTTGGAAAAGCTCTTCTGTTTGTGATTGCAAAATGTTTTCGTTCCCAAAAACAACTTTACACCAATATTGGATTTGGGCGAGGTGTCTTTTGACTTTTGAATGTTGTTGAATTTGGGTAGAAATTTCTGTCTCTGAAAGAGTTTCTTTTTCACGATGATTTGGTTTTTGCAGAAGTTTAGCGACGGCTTCCTTCCCCATGAAGCGTTCATAGTTTTTGAGTTCTTGCTCTGGAGATTGTACGAGGCTCTCTCTTGCCTGTTTTACAGCTTCTGTATAACAATCAACAGTGACACTGAGAGCGGAATAACTCTCTTCCGCTTGTCTACGTGCTCGATTTTTAAAGCCCAACATGCTGGTGCCGGAAAGTTTAGCAAGACTTTCAGGATATGCTGCCATGCGCCATGAGAGCTCCTCTCCTGCAGCAGGATTTTTTTGAATTTCCTGCATTTTTTCTTGCAAAATATTTGGATTGCCATAGGCTTTTGCGGATAAATGTTGGATTTCCTCTCGATATGTTTTAACCAATGAATGGTGTGGAAGAAATAGAATGATTTCTTCCTCTGAGAGAACTCTTGTTGTCCTTTGGGTAATTTGTGAAGTAACTGTTGAGTGTGTCGTTTCAGGTTTTTGCTGCCTTTTGGTAGAGCCGCCTCTTGTTAACGAGGCTGTTCGATTTGTTGATGCATGTACAGTTTCTTCTCTTAAAAGAGATTGTCTTTCCTCATCTTCTTCCGGTATGGATGATAGTCTTTTGCTTTTTGAAGGTGTTTCTTTAGGAAGGGGGGCTGCGCCTGAGACTTCTGCCGCCGCTTGTTCATAGAGCTTTATAAGTTCTTGTATTGAAGAGGATGGAAAAGGATGAGGGTGTTTTTTTTTCATGCATGTTTCCTTTCAAAAATTGTTTTAGAAAACCTCTTTGGTGCATTCTTGCCTTTTATGCTTGGATCGCTTTGAGACAAAAGAAATATCGAGCTGAATGAGCTTCCAAAGATCTGCGCTATTTGCAATCAGCTTAATGGACATTTGTGTCTTTTATACAGTTTTTTTGTGAAATATTATCAATAAGTTATCAATAGTTATCGTGAATTACAGGCACCATTTTTAGGACTATTTTTTGTAACATTCTAAAACAATTCTTGGCGCAATCGCGATGAAACGATTTGCGCCAAGAAACTCACTGAAAAAAAGATTACATGAAAAACAAAAACTATCTGTTTTTATGTTTATGCCCCCTTACATGGCAAAAGCCATTCCTTTTTCTCCTTGTCTTTGTCTTTGAGGGCTGTGCTCTGAACTATTTTGTTCTTGTCCTCTTGCGTGATGACGATGATGATGATGGTGTCTCTCAACTTGCTGAGAATTTTCTTGACGGCGTCTTTGTTCCGCTAGAGGGGTTTGCGATAGCCTCTCTGTGGCTCTTTCTACAGCCTTTGTATAATCATCAATGGCGTCAACAAGCGATTTAAAACCCTCTTCAGCTTCTTTGCGTGTTTGACTTTTTAGTCCAAGTGCGGTACGGCCCGCAAGCTTATGTATAGACTCAGGATCTTCAGCAAGTTGATCTGAAAGCTCTTTTCCTTTATTGGGATCTGTAAGTATGCTTTGCAAATGTTTTTGGAAAATTGTATCATTGCCATAAACAATTTTACTCCAATGTATGACCTCTTCTGCACGTGCTTGGACCTGTGGATTTTTTAAAAGCATTACACTCTTTTGATCAGTTGTGAGAGAAGGTGAAGATGATCTTCCTTTTTGTTGTGGAGAAACCTCTGTATAGTCAGTTTCAGGATTTTCTGTCCTTTGATGTTTACCTCTTGAAGGAGAAATACTGCTAACGGATGCGTATGTAACCTCAGCTTCGCGTTTTGGGGGAGCAACCTCTGTGTAATCGGTTTCAGGATTTTCTCTTCCCCGATCAGGATGTCTCCCTCTTGAAGGAGAAACACTGCTAACGGATGCGTATAGAACTTCCTCTTCTGGGGTTGGTCCGCGCTGGTTTCCTCTAGTTGGTTTATTAATTTTTGCATAGAGGGCTTCTGGATTTGCAGAAGGATGTGGATGATGTTTTTTCATACATATTTCCTTTCAATATTTTTAGAAAACCTCTTTGGTGCATTCCCCACTTTTAGTTTTGATAACTTTGATATAAAGGAAGATATCCAACCGAATGACCTCCAAAGATTTTGCGCTATTCATATTGATATGTAATGAACATTTATGTCTTTTATACAGTTTTTTTATGAAATATTATCAATAAGTTATAATAAATTACAGAATCCATTTTTAGGACTATTTTTTGTAATATTTTAAAACAATTCTTGGTGCAATCACGATAAAATGATTTGCACCAAGAAACTCACTGAAAAAAAGATTACATGAAAAACAAAAACTATCTGTTTTTATGTTTATGCTCCCCTTACATGGCAAAAGCCATTCCTTTTTCTTCATGTCTTTGTTGTTGTGGGCTGGGCTCTGGACTATTTTGTTCTTGTCCTCTTGCATGACGATGATGATGGTGGTAATGTCTGTCTTCTGTATCTCTTTCTGGACTTTCTTGTCTTTGACCTCTTTCTCTTTCATGCTCCCGTGTAAACTTTTTATGGAGCTTTTGTGTATTATGTATATGTCTCTCAAGAGCTGAGCAAAGAGGACGAAAACCATCTTCAGCTTCTCTGCGGCTTAGAGATTTTACACCAAGTATTTTGTGACCTGCAAGCTTACCAGCGCTTTCAGGATTTTCTGCAAGGCTCCATAAGACTTTTTCTGCATTTTGAGGGTCGTCAAGAATCTTAGCCAGTTGTTGATTCAAAGCATGTTCGTTACCATAAACAACTCTGCACCATTCTTGCGTTTCTCTTACACCATATTGAAAGTCTACGCTTGTTAAAAGCTTTGTTGTAACCACATCTTTTGGGGTTCTGGGAGGGGAGATTCTGCCTCCGCCAACGCCTTGATAGATGGGATTTTCTAGTTGTTCAGATTCTTGCCCGCCTTCAGCTCCCATGCCAACCGTTGCATAGACGGATTCGAGTGGTCTTTGGGGAGAGTGCCTACCATTTTCACCAACTTCAAGCTCTGCATAGAGATGTTCTGGTTCTTGGGGATGTCGTCCACCCTGTGCACCTTCACCAACTGTGTCGTAGGGTGTTTGCCAACCTTGTGCTGCCAAATCCGTTATTGAATAGGGGTTTACGAGTTTGGCGGTGCGTCGCCCATCACTTGGTCTTTCACCAAGTCTATCATAGGGATTTCCTAGTGGCTTTTGGGGAGCATAGGCCGTTTCTGATGGTTGTTGAAGTGTATATTGAGGTGAGGTGCGCTGTTCTTTGGGTGGCTTATTAACCCTTGCGTAGAGGTCTCCTACATTAGAAGCTCCTAGGTTTTGTTGGTCAAGTGGCTTTTTGGGAGCATAAACCGTTTCTGGTGGTTGTTGAAGTGTATATTGAGGTGAGGTGCGCTGTTCTTTAGGTGGTTTATTAACCTTTGCGTAGAGGTCTTCTACATTAGAAGCTTCTAGGTTTTGTTGGTCAATTTGTTGTCTTAGTTCCTCTACATTGGTAGAAGGGCTTGGGTGACTTTTTTTCATGGCTGTTTCCTTTCAATATTTTTAGAAAACCTCTTTGGCGCATTTCCCACTTTTTGATATTTTTTAAGACAAAAGAAGAATATCAAACTGAATGGTCTCCAAAGACTTCGCGCTATCCATATTGATATGTAATGGACATTTATGTCTTTTATACAGTTTTTTTATGAAATATTATCAATAAGTTATAGTAGATTACAGGATTCATTTTTAGGACTATCTTTTGTAACATTTTAAAACAATTGGTGGGCGTAATGGAGATAAAATGATTGGTATAAAGAGTTCTGTTGGAAGGCAAAAGTTCACGCGTTTTTAGCCGGTAAGAGCCAGCGATGAGGAACGACTAACTTTCAAGCTGCGAGCTTGGCATTGTGCTTCTTGGGTGTTCTTTACAGTATTCGCAATTTCTTTTGCTTTGCTTTCCGATGTCCCAAGGAGGCAAGCTAGTCTGGTATAATCTTTTTCTTGTATGGCTTTACGATCTTCTGAGGATAGACGATTGTGTAGTTGTCGTGAAAAGGTATGGAGTTCTTGTCGCAGTGAACGAGAATGGAATAAAGCTTCCCTTTGTTGTTCTTCTGGTAAGGCAAAAAGGTTTTGTAAATTTTTTCCAGGTTTTTCGACAGTGTGGTTCAGGCGATTTTGTTCTCTTTGGTGTTGCTCTAGAATTGCATCTTTTGTTTGTTGTGTTATTGCGCCATAATTTTTAAGGGCTTGGCTGAGTTGTGGAACAGCCTGTTCGGCTTGTCTGCGATTTGAACTTTTCATGCCAAGTATTTTACTCCCAGCAAATTTAGAAATTGATTGAGGGTTTTGTAAAGTTTCATCGGCAAACTGATTTCCTAAGTTTGGAGCTGCCGTTATGATATCTAATGTTGTCTTTAAGGCCTGGGTTTTACCATAAACAGTCTTTGATAAATTTTCGATTTCTTTTCGGCTCCCTTCAACATAAGCGTCATTTGAAATCCTTGTGAATAACTCTTCATGGGTAAGAGGGGCTAAAGTTTCTTTTGGGATCAGTGTTTCTTTTAAGCTTTGAACATTGGTTTTTTGAAAGCAGAAGCGGGCACCGTTTTGTAATGTTTTGACGAGTTCTGGGGTGAGATCATCTTTGTGTCCGACGACGAAAGCCCCTTCTATTTCCATGACAAAACCTTCTGCTGAAAAACCTCTAAAGACGCCTTCATAGGTTACATCTTCCTTTGCTGCAACAACAACACGATCGTTAATTTCATCCAGTCCAGCGTTTCTCATTTGGGAGATGAATTCTTTTAAAACAAGGGATTTTTGCGGATGGGTGATATCTTCAAAAAGATCTTTCATTGGTTGGGGATTGCCATATTGCATGGCTTCAATACAAGCTACTGCCATACGTTCTTTTGTGATGAAAGAAAAGTCAATGGTATGCCCTGCTGCTTGTCCAAGTTTTTCCATAAACATTCGATTTACGCGCCCATTGCCTTTTCTAAAAGGATGTGCGTGCTCGAGCGCCATAAAAACTTCAGCGGCACTTTCAGCAAATTCTTGGCGCAATAAACCTTTTAAATTGTTCTTTTCATTAAGTGTTTTTTCGAGTTGTTTTAGTTCTTTTTGAATCTGCGGTCCAATAGCAAAAGGAATTTCATAGGCTTTGGGACGCATCGCCGGCATATGGGCAGTGGTGCCATCTTCAAATGTAAAGGATGTATCACGGGTTTTTCCAGCCCATTCAAAAGTTTTGTAGAAGAGGCTCCAGTGGATTAGTTTTAGATAGGAAGCATCAAATTTTTGTGGGGGTGGTTCATGGCGAAAATTGACGGCTGCTTTAGTGACATCATGGGTACTGCGTTGATACAGTTTTTTAGGGTCTTTGATGCCATATTTATTTTTGAGTGTTTTGGTTCCTTTATATAGATAATTTTGCTCTAACATGTAATCTCTCCTAAGTAGGTAGGGTGGTGGTTGATGAGCGTCTTAAACTCTGCATGTGAAAAATTCCCCTTCGCGTATTCTTTTGAGATTTTGGGTGTTATGAGAGGGAGTGTTTTTCCCTTCAGTGTATGGATGTTGTATAAATCGTTTCGTGATGCTTTTGAAAAGCTTTTCTGATGTTTCCTTTGTTTATTATCTTGTACTGTAAAATGCTGGTATTTAGGGCGCTGATATGAAGCCCATGAGTGGTCAGAAAATGGATTTTCTATAAAATTGACTCTGGGTAAAATCTTCGTTTTTTGAGGTGTAAGGAAGAGGTCAAAAAGAAAAATGTTGCTTAAAATTGTTGTTTTTTCCTTTAACAAAGTTGTTTGCAAGAGCGCTTTGATGAGGGGCGTGGATATAGCGGGTGTAATCGCTCTTGGTTAGTGGATGGTGCTGGTACTTTTCATACACAGCTCTCAGATTGGTGAATCTATGGGCAAAAGCAGTCATCAAAAATTTTTCTCCATTATATTTTTTTTATTGCTCCATATGAATATCTTGCCATACGAACATCTTTTTTGTGTATTTTTGCAACAAAATGTTTTTTACTTTGTGTTGTTGCTCTTATTGTATGCGCTGCTTTAAGATTTAAGACCCATAAGAGAATAAAAACTTTTCTTTGGTTGGGGAGAAAAGCCTTTTTCAGCGCTTTATCATTAAAATAGAACACTTTATGATATCGTAAAGGGGGAAAAGCTTGTATAAGAATGATTTATTCATTTTGGTGTATATCTTGGATGTTTTTTGGGGGGGAGGGAGAAAATCGATGTTTGTCGTGTGGGTGTTTTGAGAACTTCTTGTCTCAAAGGCAAATCTTTTGTTGATTATGTTCTTTAATGGAGGAACGCCCTTGACGTAAAACAGAATACCATTGGGGTGCTAATTCACGGGCTTGTTTTAAAGAGACATCTTTTAACACACCCATTTGGCGACGGTGCTCATAAATAGTACAACGTTAAAGCCCCCCATGAAGTGTATAAAATCTATTGAGCTTTCCCATTTTTACGCTTCATAAAGAAGCCAGTATCCTCAGATACTTTGAGTGCCTAATGTTTCGGACAAGACCTTGGGCCTTAGAGACGGTTCATAAAAAGGTATGCCTTTCTTGTACAGTTTTACTCTACATGAGGCTCTCGCTTGTGACATGCAGGCGACAGAGTTTTGATTGATGCAACACGACATGGAACAGATTTAAGATGAGAGAATCTTACGCTATTTAGTCTCTTATTTAACAAAAAAATATAAATTATCATTTATAAATCAATTTATTATATAAATTATAGATGAAAAACTTTGTAGAAATGGGTTCCTTTTCCAAGTGGAGATATTAGTGTCGCTATTGGTTGGGTGTATGGGCGTTTTTATAAAGACTTTTTAAAGACCATGGGCGCTGATAAAGCTGATAAAACGATGCACAAAATATAAAACAGAAAATATAAAAAGAAAAATCATGGATTTTTTGAACCTGTTTTTCTTGTATGCGGGCGGTTATTTTTTGTCAATATCGCATCATGGAGGGTAGTTTTTCTTTTGTGGGGTAAAGTGGTGTTTTGTAGCTGCGGCTAACATTTCTTTCCTTCTGAAATAGATGGCTCAACCACATCGCGAAGGGGAGCCTTGCATCAGAATAATTTGTTCATCTTGACGCATTTCTCGAATAACTTTGTGGGGTAAAATGAGTGCTCTTTTTAAAATATTCATATAACCACGAAAATCGACTCCATCTAAGACAAATAAAATAGGCTTTTGTAGCTTTCGTCAGTAGTAATCATGACGTTTAAAAGGAATTAACAATTATCCTGTCCAATTGCTTTGGATATGGTGTATATGCTATGTGCAAAATTGGTGGTAGGGCGCTTAAGTAGTCTGTTTTTTGCATGTATGATAAGAATATTAAAATATCTCTTCCACATAGGTGTTTAAAACAAAAAAACAAAGTTTCATATTTTTTAGTTGGCCATAGCAAGTGTATTTGAACGATTTTGTGTGCGTGTGTAGAATTGGCTATGAGCGTTCCTTGCTTTTTGAACAATGTCGGTAATTTCTCGTGCTTTCTGTTCTGATATACCAATACTTTGTGCAAGTGTTTCATAATCTTTGTTTGTGATCGCACTACATTCGTTTGATGAGAGACGATGTTCTAAACTGTTTATAAAAGTACGGAGCTCTTGGTATAATTGAGGAGATTGAGACAAGATTTCTCTTTGTTTTTCCGGTGATAAAGCAAAAATATTTTGCAAGTTTTGACTGGGATTCTCTACCGCTTTTCCAAGGCGTTCTTGTTTAATTTTATGGTCTCGAGTGACTATATTATAGGTAGCTTCTACAGTATACACATAATTCTCAATTGCAAGAGAGAACACATCAAGATAATTTCGAGCGTGTACACGTGCCGGATTTTGTAGACCGCATATACTAAAACCTGCAAGAGGAGAAACAGAGTGCGGTGCCTGTTTAATCTGATTAGCAAACTGTCTGCCGAATTCTGGATTTTTAATAATCTCTTCTATCTGTTCGTTTAATACGTTTGCGTCACCATAAACAGTTTTTGCGTAAGCTCGGACTTGCTTTTGAGCTTTGAGAACGTAACTATCTAGCGCAACTGTTTTGGCACATTCACTTTTTGTGAGAGGCGCTAATGTTTCTTTTGGAATAAGCGTGTTTTCAAGCTCTTTGCTGTTGGGGGCGGTAAAGGTAATGATATCACCAGGTTTTAATGTTTTTAATCGTTCTGGTGTGAGATCATCTTTGCTACCAATGATGTAAGTTCCTTGCATATCGAGTATAAAACTTTCTGAATAACAACCTTTATAAGTTCCTATATAGGTTTCTCCTGCCTTTGTTGCCATAACAAGGCGATCATCCACGTTGCGTCCCGTATTGTTTACGTGGTCCATAAATTCTTTTAAAAGACGTATTTTGGGGGGATTGGAGATATCCTCAAAAAGATCTTTCAACAGTTGTGTATTGCTATATTGCATTGCTTCGCTACAGGCAGCCATCATACGTTTTTGTGTGACAAGCGAAAAGTCAAGCTGATGTCCTGCAGCTTTGGCAAGATTTTCAAAAAAGACTTGTTCTGTGTGCTCATTGCCATCTATGAATGGGTGGATTTTGTGAAGAGAATAAAATAGACTCGTTGCTTCCTTGACAAATTCTTCGCGTGTTAAGCCTTGCAAATTGTCTTTTTCGGCAAGCGTTTGATCTAATTTTTGTAAGAGTTCAGGGATTTCTTCACCGGTTGCAAAATTATTGCCCCATTCCATTCTTTTCATTTCTGGCATGGCGGCAATGCTATCGTCTGTAAATGCGAAGGGGATATGGCGCAGATGTCCAGCCCATACAAAGGTATTTTTAAACAATTGTTGGTGGATATGGCATAGATAAGTTGAATTAAAATATTCTGGCAGGGGTTCTGCACGCAGATTGATCATGGCTTTTTGCCTATCATGTGAGCATTTTTCCAGAAAACGTTTTAAATCTGTTTCTCCATATCTATTTTTGAGAATTTGGGTACCAAGATAGATATAATTATGGGGTGAGGGAATCCCTTTTGTTTTTTCTTTTGCTTTGGGCATTGTTACATTCCTTATAATGTTACATTATCTATGAGAGTGTGTTAAACTTTTTGTTTGAAAATCCCCCACGCATATTGTTTTGAGATGTTGAGACTTGGGTGAGGAAAAAATCCCTCAAATTCGTAGGTGTTTTTGAGTGTATCAATCTTTATCTTGGCATTTTTTTCTTTTACTGAGAGAGAATGGTTCATTTGGGTTGTTTTCATGCATATTGTCTTTTAATTTTTTTGTAGAAAAATTTCCCTATAAAAGCGGTGCCTTCAAAAGTTTCCTGATAGGATTCTCAAGGCATAGATATGATTGGTATTTATTATTTGGAGATGAGGAGAGTGCTTTATAAAGAAAATTGGCATTGGTAAGCACAGGCATAATACCATCATTTAAAGACTTTTCCCCATATTTTTCTTGTTGTATCAAGCGGGAATTCCTTCTTTATAGGCTTTTATGAGATAGAATCTCTGCTTTTATCCTTTGATGTTTTTGTTTTGATGCATTGCCTCCATTAGAGGGTGTTTTTTAGTTTTTCTTTTGTGGAGCAAAGCGGTTTTTTGCAGCTGCGGCTAACATTTCTTTTCTTCTAAAATAGATCGCTCGACCACAACGTAAAGGGGGTTGTCCTTGCATCAGAATAATTTGTTCATCTTGACGCATTTCTTGAATAACTTCGTGGGGTAAAATCAGGGCTCTTTGTTGGTAATTGACGTTGTATGAACTCTTTCCTAAAGATAAACCTCTTGATTTGTTTGTTCCGGTTACTTCAACGGTCATTTGGCCACAGCGTTCTGAAATGTCTTTGGCAGTTTGGAGATCTTTAATGGCAGCATAGCTGACAAAGGAACAACTTTCAAACCATGAACGTGCTCCTGCTTCTCCAAAGTGGTTGACCAACTGGCCAGAGGATTGATAGAAGAGCATCAAGGATGTACCGTATTTACGTCCACGGTCGCGGGCTTCTTCTAAAATATTCATATAGCCTAAAAGATCAACTTCATCTAAGACAAATAAAACACGCTTTTTATAGTTACCGTCTGCTGTAACCATGGCATTGAGAAAGGCGCCAATAATCACACGTCCAATAGCTGGATAACTGTTTAAAATGCTTGCGGGGAGATTGAGAAAAACATCTGTATTGCCATTGGTAATATCTGAGGAAAAAAAATCATCTCCGCAGACAAGATCTGCATAATTGGATAAAGAAAGCCATTGGGTGTCTTTTGAGGCGGTGGTATAAACCCCTGAAAAGGTTTGCTCTGCCATTTCTGTAAAAATACCAACCATTTCACGAATAAAAGGAGAAGGTGTTGTTTCTTGAATCATGCGTAATTGATTAACAACAGCTGTTTCTGATTGAGAGAGAATACCACGCAATGTTTTTAAATTGCGCTCGCTGTCTTCATATTCATCAGAAAATACAACATGAGCAAGAAGAGCCGTTAATAGATTATGGGCTTGTGTTGAGAAATATTCCGCTGAAGAATTATCTGATTTTTTATCTGTAAGAAGCAACTTTGAAAAGCTTACAATATTTGCTTCGCGTTGTGTGCGTGGTACGCTGTCATCTAAAAGCCAATCGATGACATTAAAGTTTTTTGTTAACAATGAGTTGGGATCGAGAACAATGACATTTCTATTTCCCATTTTTTGACGCGCAAATTTGACCATTGGGGCAACTTCTGTTGAAGGATCAAGACAAATAATAGACCCTGGATAGGTTAAACACGTGGGAACTACTGTACTTGTTGTTTTATAGCCACCAGAACCAGCAAAAAAGATCATATGAGTTGAACCAAAATCAAGATTAAAGGTTAGCAAAGGGGCTGTTCCACCCTTTCCCCATGTTGTTTTATTGCCAGGTGCAAAGGGAATGTTGCACACATTATCTTGATCGACACGGTATCTTTCACCCACAACAATTTGCCCATTGGCAGGAAAGATTTTTGCTGCTTCTCTTAAATTCATCCAAGCGGCCTCACCAAAAATACCTTTTTTTGCACGCTTGACCTTACTTTTAGGGGGAAGGGTTGTTACGAATTGAATGATGGAAAAAAAAACACCAATGATGATGCCAAAAACAACCATGGGGTCCATGAATTGAAGAGCATAGCCCCATGTTATTCCTTGTTGGCCAACATAGGGACTTAAACGTTTTATTTCACCACCAATATAGTAAAGAGCGGTTGTTCCAAAAAAGACAACGGAGACAAAAGTGATCATTTTACGCAGGTGTAGTTTTTGCGAGAGACTATACAACAATGAAACAGCAGCCGTTAGTGCTAAGACTAATAAAGGCTCAGAACGAAGAGTCCAATAAATTTGATCGCTTTTTAGTCCATTTGTTATAAACAATAAAAAATGAGGGACAAGGAATATCGTTAAAGCACCTAAAGCGATCGGTGTTAAAATGAGTACCATTTGTGTTTTGGTATATTTCATTGTATTTTACTTTCAATTCTGTCAGAATATGTTGCGAAATGCTCTTTTCTAGGTGTGTGATATGAACTCTCATCTCTTTTTGCAAAGGTGCAGATAACGCCAAACAGTTTTCGCTTATGAGCCTTTCTCATTAAGGAGGGAGGTTTTGTCTATTCTTAGCAGGCCATAGCGAATGCTTTGGAACGGTGCATTGTGCATACTTGTGCTTGCTGGTGTACTTCTTTGGTTTGCTTAATAATTTGTGTAATTTGTTTGGCTTTATTTTCTGATACACCAATGCTTTGAGCCAATGTTTCATAATCATTATTTTGAACTGCTTTATGTTCATTTGGTGAGAGACGGGTGTTGATCTTTTTTACAAAGTTGCTGAGCTCTTTTTGACATAAAGGATTTTTTGCTAAAGCTTCTTGTTGTAATTCTTTTGGCAAGGCGAAGAGGTTTTGCAAGCTTTGACTTGGCATTTCTACCATTTTTGCAAGGCGACTTTGTTCTGTTGCATGTTCTTGCGTAATTTCCTTTTCAGCATGTCTCACTGCATGGGCAAAATTTACAACGGCAGTACAGAGCATCTCAAGATGATTTTTAGCGTTTGCACGTGCCTGATTTTGTAGTCCACATAAACTGAAACCGGCAAGATGAGAAATAGAGTGCGGTGCTCTTTCAATCTGGTTGGCGAGCGGTTGGCCTAAGTTTGGATTTTTGATGATTTCTTCCATCTGTTTGTCTAATGTTTTTGTACTACCATAAACAATTTTTGACAATTGCTGGACCTGTTTTAGGCTTGCGTGGACACAAGAATCTTCTGCAACCATTTGGGCCGTTTCATTTTCTGTCAAAGGGGCTAATCTTTCTTCTGGAATGAGAATGCTTTCAAGCGCTTTTGTTTTGGGAACGGTAAAAGTAAATCTATCACCGGGTTTTAATGTTTTGAGTTGTTCTGGTGTGAGTTGTTCTTTATTGCCGATGATGTAAGCGCCTTTCACATTGAAAGCAAAGCTATCATAACCAGCACCCCTATAGGTGCCCGTGTAAGTTTCACCTTCTTTTGCAACCATAACAGGACGATCATTAACATTGCGCCCAAGTTCTTTCATGTTGCTCATGAATTCCTTTAAAAGAAGTATTTTATTGGGATTAGAGATATCTTCAAACAGATGTTGCATTGGTTCTAGATCACCATTTTCTGCTACAGCAACACTGGCGAGCATCATGCGTTCTTTTGTAACAAGTGAAAAGTCAAGCTGATGCCCTGCTGCTTGAGCAAGCTTTTCAAAAAAGACCCGTTGTGTACGTCCATTGCCTTCTCTAAAAGGATGAAGTTGGTTAAGGGCGTTAAATAAGCTTATTGCTTCAGCGTTAAATTTCTCACGCGTTAAGCCTTGCAAATTATCTTTTTCGGCAAGCGTTTGATCTAATTTTTGTAAACCGTCTTGGATTTCATCGCCGAGTGCAAAAGGATTTTCCCATCCTGTTCTTTTCATTTCGGGCATAGCGGCTATGGTGCCATCTTCAAATGTAAAGGGGAGATGGCGCATATATCCAGCCCATTCAAAGGTATTTTTAAATAAGTGGTGATGAATAGAGCATAGATAGGAGCTATCAAACTTTTCTGGTAAGGGGGCTTCACGCAAATTAACCATTGCTTCTGCTGTATCATGTGAGCATTTCTCCAGAAAGGATTTTAAGTCTTTTATTCCATATTTATTTTTGAGTGTTGTGGTGTTTGGGTAAACATAATGATGGGGAGAAACTATCTGTATATTTTTTGTCTTTGCTTTTGCTTTTGGCATCGTAGCTTCCTTATAATTTTACGTTGTCCATAAGAGTGTTAAATTCCTCGAGTGAAATATTTCCCTTTGCGTATTCTTCTAAAATTTTGAGTGTTGTAGGATGAAGCGCTATTCCCTCTATCGCATGGGTGCTGATGGCTGCTTCAACGGCTTCACGGCGTTTTTTTAATTCTTCTTCTGTCATCGATAAAAGATTTTCTCTATTTCTGTTTCGTTGGTTTTCATGCATTTTTTCTCTTATTTGCAATTGTTGCTTTAAAAGAGCCTTTGGCAGCCGGTGTGATCTTCTTTTAGTCACCTCCAAAGATGTTTCGTTGTTTGAAGGGATCGTAATAAATTTCTGTGACCTTAAATTTTCCTTCAATCCGTTTGCATTGGATGATGATATCAATCATTGAAATCAACAGGCCTCGAATATCATCACGCTCTAAATCACCACCGCCTTCACTTTCTTTGACCAAAAGGGTCATCTGCTCAAAGGCTGCAAGTGCTGTTGATGCGTGAACCGTCGTAATGGAACCTGGATGGCCTGAATTGACATTGCGGATATAATAAAAGGCTGTACCATCTCGAAGTTCTTGCAAAAGAATACGATCAGGACGCATCCGTAAAGATGATTCAAGTAACTCTTTGGGCCCAACGGAGGCTAAGCCTTGTCCATCTTTTGAATAGAACATTGAGACATGGTTAGGGTGTGGTATCACCAATTCTTGCGTGTCTTCAATGGTGATAATACGCTCTTCTTGAGGGATTTTGGCGATTAATGCTTTTGATAATGTTGTTTTACCCGAACCGGTTTTTCCCGCAATTAAAATATTTTTCTGGCATTCTACAGCTTGATTTAAAAAAGAGACAAAGTCTTTATTACAGTAGGCATTGGCTAATTTATGCTCGATGATTTTGAGTTCATTAAAACGAGAATGATAGTCATTCAAAGGTGTGAAAGAGACCTGTTCACAGAGCGAGAAGAGGCCTTTCTTGGCGAGTTCTTCGAGAGAAAAACTCTGCGATGATGGTTTACGAATTGTCATACTAATCGTGTCTTTTTCGACAGCCGGCGGAATGACAATTTGAATGCGCTCATTGCCTGGTAGCGTTGCAGATAATATTGGGTTTTTGTCCGATATGTTTTGCTTGGAATAGGAGGCGACAACTTTCGCAATCCCCATAAGCTCATTAAAAGAGAGCCCCGGTGCTTCTATTGTTTTCCATCCATCAAATCCTTCAGTCATGACTTGATAGGGACGATTGATAACAATTTCAAAGAGTCTATCATCTTTCAAAAAAGCACTGATGGGTTCAAGTTTTGTGAGAACAATCGCAACGGTTTCATCGCTCATGGTATGTAAGTTTGAGTTCATTCTAAAGTTACCGCCGAATTTTTGTAAAAGTTTCTTGAAACAGCTCGATTGATAATCTGTTTTTTGTTTTCGATGACTTTCAATTTATAAACGCTGGAAAAATCTAAATCGCGGGCAACAAAGATATTCACCATTTCCCCTTGGTTTTTGGATAATGTTGGAGGAATATTGGCGTAATTTTCTACGAGAATGTTTGCGATGTTTTGTCCTGAAGAGATTGTTTCAGTTTCTTCTTTTTCCTGTTTTTTTGATAAACGTTTATTGGCATAGTGTGTTGCATCTTTTATTAGTGAGACAAGAAGCGCAGACCCAATCCTCTCGAGCCAATGGTTATCAATATCTCCATCCATACCAGAACGCCCTAAAGCATCCGTTGCCGGTGAAGCTAAAGATATAATGATACCATTGGGGGTTTTTGCTCTATTCCATAGTACAAAGAGACGTGTTTGGCCTTTTTTCAATCCGGCGCGATATTCACCAACAATTTGGGTGCCTTTATCAAGAAGCACAACACGACCATTGTCTGATAAGATATCTCTGGAGATGATACAACTGGCAAAACCTTGTTGATCACTGTTGATGGCTGTTTCTAAAATACAAGGAATAGAAGTTCCCATCGCGATGATGTAGTTTCGATTGCCAAGGGTTGAAGCACGAATACCTTCAAGCACTGTGGGTTTGAGAAGATGATTAAAACGTTGTGTCGTTTCATCAGGTTTGCTTTCAAGTTGGTGAGGCAAAGCACCATTATTTGTTTGTGAATCTATTTTGCCTTGTTGTGTACTTGCATAAGCTAATACAGGAGCACGTTGTGCTGCCTCCAGCAGTGAGTCATCAGAATTTAATTGATTGATGTTTGGTGTTGGTAGCTCGACTTTTGGTAATAGAGCGTTATTTCGTTGAGGCTGTTCAAAGGGGGGAGGGGTAGGCTTTGCAGGATGAAAAAGCTCTGTTTGTTTTATAACTTTTCCTTCTTTTGAAGATTCAATTGGTTGCTTTTTGTCTGTAACAAGTGTTGAATAGGCTAAATAAAGACAGACACTGAAAAGAATAATAAGAGCAATAGCTTTCCCCACATTGTTTTGTTGACTTTTCCCTTGAGCATTTTTTATTGTATCGCGATCATTAATGCTTTTTTCATCCACGGTGTTATTCATGGCTGCTTCCTAGGTTCACTTTACGTTGTACAGATGGTGATGTCGTACCTGTTTCAGGATTAATTCCTTTTGGTACGAACCTTTTGTTAAAGATGCACAATACTTCATTCCCACGTCGTAGCGTGAATTGTGCAGCTGTTGCATGAACAATAACCTTGTTGCCTTTAATCGATTTGGGAATAAGCGCTTCTTGCCCATCAGGCGATACAATGTAAATGGCAGGGATTTCAATGTTGCCTAAAAAGGTAAAGGTTGTTGTTTTCCCATTATCATAGACAGAAGCAGGTTCAATAAGGGATGAGCCTTGAGCTTCATAAGCCCAATTGCGTGGTCCAAAATCTTCATGGATATTTAAAATATCATTGACAAAGTTTTCTTCACGTTGTTTTTCTTTTTCTGCTTCGGCTAATTTCTTACGTAAGGCTTCATCTTCTGGATAACGAAACTTTACCAAGAAATACGTCTCATTGCCGGCTGAAACATCGCCTTCACGGACTTGTAGCTCGAATTGATAAGAGCGTTGTGTTCCATCTTGGCGGCTTGTGACAATTTGTAAATTTGTCACAGGCTGAACTTCACGTGGTTTGAGAAAAACAAAGTGTCCAGCCGGTGCAACTTGCCAAGCAACCGAATTTCCAATTCCTACATAGGTTACTTCTTCATCAACGGCAAATTCTAGTTGAACCGAAGAGCGAATGGAGCCAATGATTTGTACGACGTTGTAGGGGTCATAATTGACAAATCTGATGCGGTTATCTTTACGTGCACTGACAGGCGCTGTTTCCGCAAGTGAGAGAACTGTGTGCAAGCTGACAGTGATCGTAAAAATTAAAGAGATTGTTTGTAAAAGTCTGATCATTTTATCACCTCTGGATCAGATCTATATTCCGATACTTGAAAACCAAGAGGGTTGATAAGACGATCAGACGTTGAAATGTGTGCGTTCACGTAGGAAAAATTTAAGATTGAAATCCAATGGGAAATATTTTCTTTTTCATTCAAGTCTCTGATCGTTTTATAGTAACGAACTTGGATAAGATCTTTACTTATAAAAGAGATTGATTTGATTGTGATCGTAGCAATCATGTTATGATAAATATTTTGCGGACTTTCTGGATTATTGCCCGCGTACCATTTTGCAAAACGGTTTTGTTCTTTTGGAGAAGATAAAAGAGAGACTAAGCGAAAATTGTTTTCTGCTTCTGATGCTTGAAAACCTTCACGAGCGCGAACGTATTGGCTGGCAAAATAACGCGTTATCGCTTCATCATAGTCGTTAGGGGATTCTTTTAGGGCGCTTACAGTATCAATAATGCCTGTTGAGTTATCAACGCGGATAACAAAAGGCTCTACCGTTTTCAAAGGCGTCAAAGCTGCGACAGCTAAAGCTAGCGCAATTGTCATCAATCCAAAAAGCACTGTTAAAGCCATGGAGATTTTCATCCGCACGCGCATGCTATGCATGCGATCAATGTCAAATGAGCGCGCTTCTTTTATATATTCTTCAAGGGCATCACTTTTCACGCATAACCTCCACAGTTTTATCAGATCGTGCTTCATGAATAATCGGCTTTAATAAAGCTGAATTGGCTGTTACTTTTTCACTTTCCAAAGTATTGAGAATGATGGGAGTGGTAACAGGCTTTACGCTCTTTTCTGGGTAGACAATGTTTTTATTGTCCCAATTCCACTTATCTTTATTTAAAGCGCGTGTATGTTTGCCATTACAGCGTGGTGGTTTTTTAGGGCCACTCAAAGAGGCACAACCAGTAAGAGCGATCGTTAGGACCATAACAAAAGTTATTTTTCGTTTCATTTTTTGAACTCACAAATATCTTGGAATACAATGCATGAGAGCCTTTGTTCTGAACATTTTTACAAGTTTATGTGATGCAAGATTTTGATTGGTTTTGTTGTTAGACCCAAGATGTTAGATCTTATTTGGAACAGGATCATGGCGTGTGCGCCAAAGGGCGCACACAAGGCAAAAACAAAAATGCTTATTCTTTTAAAGAGGTGATTTATCTTAAAATCGACCACGACCGCCTCCAGATTTACCTGCTTTTGCTGCTGCCCCTGCCGCACTTCTAACAGCGTTACCGGCAGCTCCTGAGATTTGTGAAGTGGCACTTTTTACTGCATTGCCACTCGCTCTTGCACCATTGGAAAGCATTGTAAAAATCTGTCCTCCTGAAGAGACACCAGCGTTAAAGTATGGTCCGCCAGAGGCCAGCGCTGTTGCAATACCAGGAAGCGCACGGAAGATAATAACTCCTATGATCGAAATGACGATGACAGGGGGAAAAAGAACGTAAATTGATTCATATGAAACTTTGAGAACCTGTAGGATAACTTGACATATAATGGTTCCAAGCATGATTACGAGAACTTGTAAAATGGTAAAATTGATCAAAGTTGTAATCCATGCATCGGAGTATTTTCGCGTTGCATTGAACAAATACAAACTAATAAATAGAGGACCAAGACCTATAATCATGACGAGTGCAACTTGTGCAAACATTTGCACAATAAAACCACCTATACAAAAAAGAATAACCGCGAGAAGCATGATAGAACCAAGAAGACCTACAATGATCTTTTCAAAAAACCAAGCATTGTATAAGACTTCTTGATAACGCGAACTTGCCTTTAACAAAATATAATCAAAAACATTGGAGCTTGCAGGATTACTGTTAAGCGCATTCCCAATAGCATTGGATAAATCATTGAAGAAAATATCCTTGACATAAGTATTAAATGTATCCGCATTCGTTGCCATTGTTGTAACAACAACGATTTTAACAACATTATTGAGAAGACTATGCATGGAAAGGGCAACGCGACCTGTCATAACATTATAGCCATAAAGAAAGATAAAAATGATTGCGGCGAGATTTAAGGGCGCTGAAATAGCAGAAGACAGCCCACTCACCGTTGTGTCCATCACATTATCGAGGGGTTTTAAAATATACCCAGAAACGCTTTCAAAGGGAGAAAAACTAAAGTCTGACATTTGTACTCGTACTTTCAAGTTTTTCTTTTAATTTCTTTTCTTTTTCTTTTAATTGTGCCTCAAGATATTTATGCTTTTGTTGTTCCTTTTCTTCACGTAGCTCATCTTTTGTTTTCGTATCTCTTGCTTGAATCATATCAAGAGACTGAAGTTTTAAAGAACTTACTTGAAGACCTGCTTGAAGAAGAGAAAGTTTTACTTGAATCTCTTGTCGAAGGGCTTGCAATTCTTCTGGTTTTGTTTCTGGTTTTGATTTAATATTTTCAAGTTCTTGACTTATGTCTTTAATTTTTTTTGCAGTATCAGTTGCACTTTTATAAATGCTTTCAGCTGTTTCAGATTTTGCAGTATTTAATTTTTGTGTGTTCTCGAGTGCTTGTTTATAATATTCATCTACATCGGGTGTTGTTTGCGCTATTGCATGAGAAATAAAAGAAAAAGATAACAGTGTAACTAAGCCATATTTTTTCATTGATTTTTTCTCCTTTGATAAAATATGGGCAGCCATTTGTCAGGGGCAGCTCCATATTCGTTGATAATTTCATTCATGAGTTCAATGTTTTTTGTTGTGCCGCTTAAAACGGCGATCTCATCATTCATTCCACGTAAGTTAAGTTCTGCAACGACGGAACTTTGTCCTTGTTTGATGAGAAAACGACGGGATTCTCTGCTTAACTCTGACTGTATCAGTTCAAATTCACGCTCAGTAAGTTTGAAAGCTTCGACATAATCATTGTAATTTGCTTTTTGATTTGGAAAAAATATTTGGGTGGGGCATTGCTCAATGATTGTGTGCGCGATTGTTGAGTTCAAAGCATCTTTAGGACTTTGTGTTGCAAAGAGCATCATGCCATTTTGTTTACGAATTGTTTTTAGCCGATCTTGCGCAAAAGCTTTAAATGAATCATCTTCTAAAGCTTTCCAGAATTCATCAACGACGATAATGATGCGCCGCCCATCAATCAAATCAAGAATGCGGTGAAAGAGATACATCATTAAGGGGCGTCGAATTTCTTCATTATCTAAGAAATCGGTCATGTCATAGCCAATGAACTGCGCATTTAAATTGAGATCATCTTGGTCATTATCAAAAACCCATCCTAAATCATTGCCTCTAATCCAGCGTTGCAGCCGTATGGCAATCCCTTCTTTGGATGTGTTGTCAAAAAACAGTTGAAGGGCACCAAGAGAGCGCTGGGTTGGGGGTAAGTTTTCTAAGGAATCGATGGCTTTGGCGATATCTTGTCGCTCTTCTTCCGTTACGATTTGCCCTTCAGCGGTTACCAGCTTTAAGATCCAATTACGAAGAAATATTTTATTTTTTTCGGTGTATTCCATGCCCTTTAAGGGAGCAATACCCGTGGGTTGCCCATTTTTTAAAGGTTTGTATTTCCCTCCTCCAGCCCGTACAAAAATCTCTGCTCCTTGATCTTTATCAAAAAAAACCATTGTTGGATTGTGTTTTTGTAATTGTGCAAGAAGAAAATTAACAATCACTGTTTTACCAGATCCTGATGGACCACAAACAAATGTGTTTCCAAGATCGCCATAATGAAAATTAAAATAGTAAGGTGAACCAGCCTGTGTTTTTAGCAATGCGACAGCAGCTCCCCAAACATTATCGTTCAGTTTGCCAACAGGGAAAGAATGGAAGGGCGATAAAGCGGCAAAATTTCTGCTGGTAATGGCGCCTGAACGCGCACGATAGCTAAAGTTTCCAGGAAGTTGTGCCCACCATGCTGCTTCCAATCCTAAATCTTCTCTGGCAATCACGGCTCCTCCATTGGTTAAATGGGAACGTGCTTTTGATAAGTTTTCAGACAATATTTTAGGATGATCAGCAAAAACAGCTAAAGAAATGTGGTGTTCTCCCAAAACAAAACGGTTTGATTCTAAATCATCTAGCGCTTCATCCAGTGCATCGATTTGTGAGCTAGCACGGTCAGCTGCATTGATCATTTGATTTTGTTTGCGGCTCATAATCGCACTGGCGGCTGCCTTACTTTTAAAAACAAAGGATTGTGTTAAGATGAATTCAAATGGCACCGTAAGCAGACCATCAGTCATACCTGGGCGTGTTTTAGAAGGATACTCTTTCCATCCAAACATGCCCACAAAGCGTTCATTGCTTTCATGGCGAATTTCGATAATTTCTTTCCCAAAAATAACACGATCCGAGTAAATTGTTGAAGCAATAGTTCCAAATGTGAGAGGAATACGCTCACGTCTTCCCCCCACTAGCTGGTGGAGAAATTCACTTTGTTCGGCAAATAAAAGTCCTTCATGTTCATAGATTGATAGTAGACGGACTTCATACTCTTCCAAACCTTGCATAAGATCTTGACTTAACTCTTCGAGTTTACGAATAGCTTCCTCATCGGGCTCAGATTGTGTTTTCTTGGCTTTGCTCAAGCGCTGAAAAAATGAAACCAGCTTTTCTGTTTTATCCGCGGCCGGATTCCAAAGCAGTGAAATAAATAGATCATTTCTATACAGTTCTTGCGAAACCATTTTCTTTTTATATTTTTCATCTAATGTTGTTGCAAAAGATGAAAGAAAATGACCTTCTGGGTATATCGTTTCACGGCGGCGGATGATGTGAGAATATAAAGCAAGCCGTTCGTCTGCGATATTTTTAAAAAGGGTGTTTAATTGGTTGTGTAAAGAATTTAATTGATCAATATCCGCAGTGTCAAAATTTATACCCTCAACAGCCATCACAACCATTAAACAGCGTGAATTTAAAGCAACGACATGTTGGTTGATGTAGCGTATATAGGGAATATATTCTTCAGGCAAAGTTTCCCGTTTCATTATTGACATCTGTTTCACCAGTTTCGTTCCTTCAGCTTAGTTCCTTATAAGTGCGGATAAGGCGT
Organism: Bartonella sp. AP3QHHD; assembly: GCF_042195765.1. Lineage (NCBI taxonomy): Bacteria > Pseudomonadati > Pseudomonadota > Alphaproteobacteria > Hyphomicrobiales > Bartonellaceae > Bartonella > Bartonella sp. AP3QHHD. The sequence continues at coordinate 27,467 of NZ_JBHIPC010000098.1, read as the reverse complement.
AAAGGGGAGGTTGAACCTCCTCCCCATCTGTTGAGGTTTTTTTGTTTTCCTCGGGTATTGAGCCATGCAAATAATACGCGAAATTGGTTGTGATCGTACTTTGTCACTTCTCGCAAAATAAAGTGCATCCCAATCCCAAGACCAAACATGGTAAAATCACTGGTTAAAATGAAAAGAATGGATGTTGCCATGACATTAAGCGCCATCGCTTCCATTGTAACACCAGCAAACATGGCCGGGCGCGTACAGGCAAGGAAAAGAGTATCTTCGTTCATTTATGTTGTGCCCGCTAATTTAGTGACGAGAGCAGGGGCACCAAAAACAATAGCAATCCCCAGAACACAGTAAGCTGCTTTGCGTAAATCAATAAAGCCGTACATCCAGCCAATCCCCACAGCAGCAACACATATAATTGCAATGAGCCTTGCCGTTGGACCCGTCATCATTGTGACAATGTTGCCTAAAACACCATCAAGATTTCCCAGACCACCTCCACCAGTAGTAGAAGCAGCATAAGAAAGATCAGATACAAAAACTGCCGTAAAAAGCAGCATGGTCACGATAAAAATGATGTTTTGGAATCTATTATCTGTCATTTTACCTCTCTTTAACAAATAATATTTGTTCATATGTCGACATTCCATTGCCTCTAACAAACTAAAGAGTGCTGTCATTTGATGACAGTTTAATTCTTCTCGTTTGTTTGCTTTAAAAGCCTTGATCGTGGATCTGTTCACTCTCAAGCTCTTCTTCGTAAAGAGACAGAAGTCTTTTCAAATTGAGATTGTGTTACATGAAAATGGCAATTTTAAGTTGTGTATATTGGTAAAAATAACAATATTAAAATAATGAAAGAAAGAATATCATTCTTTACAAAATGTAGTTAATCTGCAACACTTATATTTGGATTTTTTCTTTAAAAACAAGGGGATTGCTGATCAATAATCTGACATGATAGGAAAAAACGAATTTTTTGAGCGAGCGTGTTAAGAGATGCTATTTAAATTGATTGTTATTATTTACATTATGGGGGCGACAGTGTGGGGATTAAGCCAATATAAAGATAAAATGGATTTCAGCATTCTTAAAACATTTGAGACGCAAGATATCCAAGATATTGTCGATCTCTATCGAGAAGAAAAAAAGTTGGGTAGATCTATCACCAAACAGCAATTAGAAAAAAATGAACCAGCTCTCGATTTGCAGAAGAGTGTTTCATTAAATGATGTTGCAAATAATGCTGTTGTTTTTCATGGTAAGGCTTCTGTTACAAGTGGGGTTACATTTAAATTACTGACGCCTGCTGCACAATCTTGGCGCTCACATATCTCCCGTGATATTCATCTTTATGGTGTGGACACATGTGCACCCCGTCAAAAAGCAAGATTAAATGATCAAGAATGGCCCTGTGGTGCGGTTACAACGGCTTGGCTTGTCACCAAAACACTTGGGCAGGATTTATCCTGTAAACAGGCTTTGATGCACAATGGTGTTTATTATGCGCAATGTTTTGTTCAAGGGGTTGATTTAGCTGAGGCAGGTCTTACAGAAGGTATGTTGGTACTCTCAAAAGAGGGGAAAAATCCTATTCCAGCCCAGTATCATCATGCGGAAGAAAAAGCACGTGGCAACAAGATTGGTCTTTGGTCGAGTGATTTCACTGAACCTTTAAAATGGCGGCGAGATAATGGATCCTATAATCCCTTTGCTAGTCCATGATTGGTTTTAATGAACATATTTACTTAAATTTTTATAGAGAAAACTTTATCAATAAAATTGTACCAAATCGTAGAGCAAATTTGAATAAACGGTGAGATTATTTTCGTTTATGAAGTAAATGGATGGTACTTCCCTTTTCAAGGGAGGGTTGCTTTCAAAATCGCTTCTCTATTTTTACTTATGTGTTTTATAAAAGCGGGAAAATGTCATTGTTGGTGGCAAAGCATTTTTGAGTATTTGTGTTTGAAGGAGAAAGTGAGGCGATAAAAAACGCTCAAGAAACGGATTTCTAGAGCGGTGTTGATAAAAGTAAAAAATGAACAGCCCCAAAAATGGTGTAACGTTTAATATAATGGATAGAATCTTTCACAATGCCTTAAAAGAATTCATAGCAAAAGTTTTTTCATCAGAATTTTGTCTTCAGGATTGGATCACGTTTTTTACTTCTTTAAAAGTGATCAATCTGTTGCCTTCCTTGAAAAGCTTTCATAATTATCTGCTTTTAAATTCAGACTTCCAAATGATGGATGGATTTCAAATAGACTCTACACGAAGAAATCTTCGTAAAAATGATTTGCATTGCTGATTGTTTTCTATATATCACAAAACGTTTCTATTTAGGCCTTCGATGGGGAACAATAATCAACATATAAATAGGTAAAAAGAGCTCATACTTTTTTGTTATGGCTTTGTGGTTTAATGATCGTGAGACTTAAGTCTTATAATGCTCATAGGCTTTCTATAGGGCTAGGGGCGATGCCTATTGCAATGTAACTATTTGAAATCAGTTGAACAAAAGCATTAATGCGCCTTCTGATTTCATCATTTGTATTCAGTTTGGGCTCTTTCCCTTCTTATTGTATTTTATGACAAACTCATACGATGGCTATTGTGAGCTCTTCTTGCGTTACTTTACTCAGAGTGTTCACTTTGAAAGCAAGCAAGTGGATAGTGAGGTTGTATTCTCATACAGTGTGAAAATTCAACCCTCATTTGGGGGGATAATATTAACAGATAAGGTATTTAAAGAGGGATAAAATGAAAAAAAATTATTTTATTATGCATGGCTCTATTATTCGTCTTGGGGTGTGAAAAAAAACTATAGCGTAGAAGATTGAAAAAAAGATGCAAAATTAAGAGAAGAATGGGGAACGAAGTGTTTTCTTTCAGGACAATTTGTTAAGGAATCTAAAAATTGTCAAAATGTCTTACAAGCAGATACTGAAATGTTTTTCTCGCCAAAGCTTGATGCTCTAGACCGTGGTCATGTATTTTAATAAATATATATTACTCAACAGTAAAGTGTGATATAAAAATTCTAAAATAAAGAAGTTACGGCTCAACGAATGCTCGCTTCTTCAATTGTTATAGCGGAATTTTTTATCATTTTTCATCTTTTAGATGAGCTCCCCAAATCATATTCGCAATCCTATTGTTTGTTTCAACTTTATCAGATTGAGGATTATAATCATGAGAGAATTGGATAGCATTGTCTTATAGAAATATCTCTCAAGGTATCCAAGCCTATTTTGCGACGCTGTTCGTAAAGGGTATAAGGGTAAATCCATTGAGCCCCCCATCTTTACGCTTATGAAGAAGCAAGCCGGCGCCATCATTATATTTGCCAGCCCCCAATGTTGCGACAGATCTTGCATTAAGACGGTTCATAAGAGCCATTTTTTAATCCTTTCTTATACAAATTTGATCCACACATTCATCCCGCTTTTGACGTGCAAGGGAATGATTTTGATTGATCCAAGATAAGCAGGTTTGAAATGAGAGAATCTTACGTTATTCGAGCCTCTCAATCAACATACAAAACAGTGAATTATCATTATAAATCAATGTTTGCCTTATGATAGAGTTGGTGTAGCATTGAGATTTTAGAGGAAAAATATGCCTTTAAGACTTTATAACAGATACTAAGTCTTTAATAGCAGGTATATTAAATGTACATCATTTAAAATAAATAGAGCGTCCATAGAGAAAAGGGGGGCCGCTCTTTAAATACGGATAAATACTTATTCTGTTGTGCTGTAAAACGCTATTGTTTGCGGGTGTGGTGATATAAGACATAAAACTTTATACATGGGGTGTTTTGATAAGAGAGTGTGATGAATATTCAAGGGAGGGCTTGTTTATATAATTTTGTGAAAGGAACCATATGAAATGGGAATCTGAGAAGGAGCTATTTTTGAGAAGGCGGATCGTTTATCAACCGGTTTGAGGAGGGGGGCATCCTTTTGGGGTGTGGGGAGAAAGACAAGAATAGGGTGTGTAGCACTTTATAGCTATGCTTTTAAAGCGTTTTAATTTTAATCACAAATTAAGTTTAAAATCGCTTTCTGCTTGACAGATGTGAGGACTCTAAAACTTTTTAAAAGCAAATATTCCTCTTTGCTCGAGGCGATTTCATCATAATGGTACGGGGTGTTGTCTTTTTTGATGATATCAGTGTAAAAAAAGGCAAGTGGAACATTCAAAATATCGGAAATTTCCTTTAAACGCCCTGCGCTCACGCGATTTAAGCCTTTTTCATATTTCTGGATTTGTTGGAAAGTGACACCTAAATGATGCCCTAATGTTTTTTGAGACATTTTTAGCACTTTTCGCCTAAAGCGAATTTTTTTGCCTACAAAAAGATCAATATTAAGATTTTGAGCTTGCATTTTCCCCCTCCAGGTGCGAGCGCCCTCGCATTGGTATTCCGGGAGCTTGAAAACACTGAACCCTAGTCAGCATTTTGCTTTTAGTGCTTGGAGCACCTGGACATAGCAAAATCTCCCGGAATTCCGGGATACCCACATAGTGGGTTTATTTTTACGCTAGGGTTTCGGGTTTTCAAGACCCCTTTTGATCGTTGCGTATGCGATCAAAACATTTTTCGATTCATAAAGTAATTTTAGGAGATTGGCAATAAAAATAGTTTTTCTTGAGACGGATAGATTTTTTTAAATAGGAGGTTGTTTGCCTTTCAAAGTTTTAAGGTTTGCTTACTCAACTCATGACATCAGATATGCATTTTACGAAGGTAAAGCTTGGTTTTTAAGCTCAAGGCACCGCTTACGGTATTGCTCTTAACCAATAACCAAAATGGCTTGTTTTGATGCGTCTGAGATATCATGATGATAGGGGAAAGCTTTTATGAGTAAAGAGCCCTCATGCAAAATAAACTCAAAACATTATAGATCTGATTGTTGTATGTTCACATGTTTGTTTTAGAAGATATTTCTCAATGTTAGCGCCTATTTTACAATGGTGCTTCGTAAAGTATGTAGCGTAAAAGCCTCTATGAATGGGATAAAAGCTATATTGCTATCTTTACTGAAAAAAAGATGCTCGGACGGCACATACTCTCTGCCAGTTCAAAATATTACGACAGTTTTTGCCTTGAAAGGGAGCATAAGAGCTATTTTTTCTTTCTTCACGTGTTTTTATCTGTACGCTCTCTGCTTATAATGTGTAAGCGAAAAGGTTTTGATTGATTCAATATAAACAAATTTGAAATGAGAAAATATATTGGGCTTTCTCATGATGCATGTTTTTAAGAGGGGGATACGTTTATTTTCTCAGTGAAGAATTTGAGTATTTTAGATAAAAAACTCTATCAACGTCGTTGTTGTTAGAATTAAAATTTTTATGAGAAAAATGAGCATTGGGGAATGATAAGCTTTTGCTATCAAGCATTTTAGAATTTTGCACAACTTAATGATAACTTAGTTATTTTATCATTTCTTATGATCTCTATAGACGATAAAAAGTTGGGATATGGTTTGAGAAAGCAGATGACACAAGTATTATCTTTCGGTAAGTAGTTTTGAAGTAAAAGACAGCTTTAAATGACAAATAGAGATAGGTGCTCCATGAATGAACTTACCCATATTGAGACTATTATAGCGCATTATGATGCTGTTTTTTGTGATGTGTGGGGTGTTGTGCATAACGGTGTACATGCATTTGAACCAGCGTTGAAGGCGTTGTATAAAATCCGACAAATGGGAAAAACTGTCATTTTATTAACCAATTCTCCTCGGCTACGGGAAGATGTTGCTGCTCAATTACAAAGCATGAATGTTCATAGCGACTATTATGATGCCATTATCACTTCAGGGGATGTAACGCGCGATCTTATTCAGACTGCTCCACGTAAAGTTTTTTTCATTGGTTCACAACGTGATTTGGTGCTGTTTGAAGGGTTAGAGTGTGAATTTGTTGAAGAATGGGAGGCTTCTGTTGTCGTCTGTAGCGGTTTTCTTGAAGATTTTGACGAAGAACCCTCTGCTTATGAGGAGATGTTTCGTCGCATGCGGTCGCGGAATTTACCTTTTATTTGTGCGAACCCAGATGTGATTGTCCATTATGGAAATAAAGAATTTTGGTGCGCTGGTGCATTGGCTCGTCTTTATCAACAATTAGGGGGGGAAGTGCGCATTGCTGGAAAACCTCACGCGCCTATTTATGAATGTGCCTTTGAAAAACTTCAAAAAATACGGGGAACAGTAGAAAAAAGTAAAGTTTTAGCTATTGGTGATGGTCTTTTAACGGATATTAAGGGGGCGGCTCACTTTGGTCTTGATGCCCTTTATATTATGGGGGGGATTCATCATTATGATTATACGCAAAAGGGTGTGGTTGATAAGCAAGCTTTGCATTCTTTTCTTGAACATCATGGTTATAAACCACAAGCAATCATGTGGGCACTTCAGTAATGACTAATTTTTTGCGTCTTCAGGGAATTCATATGTTTCCCTCGGCTTGGCGGGGAGCAGTGTTGGCACTTGGAAATTTTGATGGTGTTCATTGTGGGCATCAGGTGGTGTTGCAAAAAGCACTTGATTTCGCGCGTATAAAAAAGAAACCATCTGTTGTTTTAACGTTTGAACCCCATCCAAGAAGTTTTTTTCAACATTCAGCTCCTGTCTATCGTTTGACAGAGGCAGCTGAAAAAGCTGAAATTTTTAAAACCCTTGGTTTTGACGGCGTGATTGAACAGCCCTTTGATGCACAGTTTGCCGCTCTTTCAGCGGACGAATTTATTAAGTCGTTTTTAAAGGAAGTTTTTGATGTTTCAGTTGTGGTGACAGGCGAAAATTTTCAATTTGGTCATCAGAAAAGTGGAAATGTACATCTTCTTTGCCAAAGGGGAGAGAAATATGGATTTGAGGTTGTGCAAGTTCCTTGCGTTGCTCGTCCTCAAGAGTCACAATCTTTGATCATTTCCTCGAGTTTTATTCGGCAACTTCTCTCACAAGGGGAAGTGGACAAAGCAGCCCATTTGTTAGGGTATCACTATCGGATACGCTCCAATATTATTCAAGGTGAAAAACTTGGACGTCTTTTGGGATTTCCTACCGCTAATCAAATGTTGCCTCCCCAAGTTCGTTTGGCTCATGGTGTTTATGCGGTACGTTTGCGTCGTGCGAACGGTGTTTTGTATGATGGTGTTGCAAGCTTTGGTTGTCGTCCAACGGTTGTTAAGGATGGGGCGCCCCTTTTGGAAACCTATTTGTTTGACTTTAACGACGACCTTTATGGGGAAAGCTGTATCGTTTCTTTTTTCCAGTTTTTGCGAGGACAAGAAAAATTTGATGGGCTTGAACCTTTGATTGCGCAAATGCATCGTGATGAAAAAAAAGCAAAAGAAGTTTTAAAGACAGTACAACCATTATCAACGTTGGATAGGCTGCTTACTTTTAAAAATATGTCCTAAACTGATCTGAAAAAGAGAGAAGAGCTGTAAAAATAGCACTTAAAGTGATTATAATCACAAAGATATATTCCAAAACATCGTGGAATATATGTTTTTTCCGTTGTTGAGAGGGAGAATCGAATATCTGAAGATCTGATTTTGGCATCATTTTTTTCAAAGTTAACTTTATGGTTTTTGTTGTCATTCAAAACTTTACTGCTTGTTTCTTTCTGATCCGTTAAAACTCGTCATAAAAGATGCAGTAAAGAATAAGCAACCAGCCTATTTAGCAATAATAGACGTGAAGAAGGAGAAAGGCTGTTTTTAAAATTTCTTGCGATTTTAAGCTTATAGTTTGATAAAATTTAATTGATGACTTTTTTTATTTTAAAAGTTTATTGTTTCTTCTTTCTAATTTGTTTTATTATATCATTTATGCCGTATCATCGTTTATGATGAGAGTTGGTTCGTGTAACCTTACGCATGTGATATTTTGTATTATGTGATGAATATTTTTAAAAAAGGTTTGTTTGTCAAGTCTCGTAAAGAAGATCAGTGGTTAGCAGCAGTTTTCGTGCTAACCAATCACGTAAAAGAGAATGAAGCTGCTGGAAGATGCTTTAACTCTCCTTTCTCTTGTATATTGTGATGGGGAATGCATATTAAGGAGACTGCGAGTGATTGCAGATAAAAAGAAATCATTGCGAGAAGCAGGTGTATTTGTTTCAAAATTTCTAATGCTTTTGATGGATAAAGGCACAATTTTGTTGTCGTAATACGTCAATCTTTTAGATTCTCAAGCTAAGAACTATCCATATATTTCCTTTGTCCTTCACAAATGTAAAGCCTATAATGCAAAGAAAAGGCAGTCTTGTAAGGATATGAAAACACAAAGCCAATAATGTTTTGTTGTTTTTTGATAGAAGTATTGGATAAAAGTTAGAACATCTTTCCAATCTATGTTCGGCCTATTCATGACTTTATGGTGTTGTTTTTCTCATAAAACTTTTTCTTTAGTGTTCCTCAATGCGAGCAGTATGTTTGAGATAAAGATTAAGGCGCTTTAATGCTCTCTCTACTGTTACAGCTTTTGTATGCTAGATGAGGAGAGCCCTATTGCATTATCCATTTGCGTATTCTCTGAAATCAATCTGCAGCCTTATTGGGGAAAATATGAAGTTATCAAGGGAAAAATCAGTCCAGATGACTGTCTTTTTTAAATTCGGCTTTGCTACTTTCAAAAGCGTCCAGAGCAATATCTCTTAAATCATGAAAATAACAGTTTCAGGCTTTTGTTGTTCTTTGAATAGGATATCAGATCTCACAGGTAAAATAAAATGTTGGAATATCCTTGTTTTGCTAATTTATGCACTTCTTTTAAAGAAATATCTCTCAACGCTTCTCATATTTATTTTCATGATGGCTCTCATGAATGGTATCATGCATGTTTCGTTGAGCGCTATCGTCTTTATGCCTAATAAAAGAGCAATCCGACACCACCAGTTATATTGACAAGCCTTCAGTGTTGTACAGTCTTGGCTATTTGAGAGCGTTTATGAGAGTTTGTTCTTAACTCGTTTTATTTCACACGAATACTTCCTGCTTGTGACATGCAAGAAACACGCTTTTGATTGCTTCACTATAAATAGACTTGAGAGAATCTTACGGCATTAGGATTTCTCACTCAACGTGCAAAACAATTAATTGTTATAAATCAATATGTTGTAGTTAACCATAGATTATGGCTTACGGCTTTTTTTATAAAATACTCTGCATGCCTTTTATTCGGAATATGGGGTTTTCTTAGTGGTTTTACTGTCGTTTTAGGTGTCTGTGGCGTACGAATGAGCTCGTATTGGTAAAGGAAGAGAAAAAGAAAGTGGAGCAGTGATAAAAGGTGGGGTAAAAATAAATTTTCTTGATCATCATATGAATTTTCACGCATTTTTATGGCTTCGGGTGTGTATGCTCGTTGTATATTGAGGAGCAAAGCTTGTTTGTAGAGTTTTATGAAGTGGCAAGCCAAGGGAAAGGTGCAAGACAAAGATTATTGACAGATTGTTTTTTACAAATCGATGTGTATTTAAGAATCTTCGTCTTTTAAGGTGCGGAGGAAGTGTGTGAACCTTCTGTTTAAAGACGCGCTAAACGATAAAGATGCAGCGAGCGTGCTCCGTGATGACAATAGGCAAGAAGAGGCAGAGAGGCTGTTTTTAAAATTGTTTGCATGGCTTCAACAGCTGACTTTTCTATAGTTGGAGGAGAAATGGGAATGTGATAGGCTTTTATGCCATATTCATTTGCGACCGTTTTAATGCTAGAAAAGTCAGGTTGATGGAGCTCTTCGTGATCGGGGCGGTTACAGATAATTGTTTTAAAACCAGCTTGTGCCAATGTTTTGATATTTTCTATGCTAATTTGGGCGCTGATAAAAATATCAGGTTCAATTTGTTGTAAATTCATTTTTATTTATTCCCAATTGCACGATCTTCACGATGCCCTCTGGTCTAGTATATAGAAAGAACATAATGAAGGTAAGTTTTTCAGTGGCATCTTAACAAAAATATTCTTTTTGTCGAGAAGATCTATTTGGGAAAAATGAGCTGTAAGATGCAAAATATCTCATTCCGCAACATGTTCGTTATGCGATCTTATAAAAGATGGATGTTTGGTCTTTATGGATAATCTATAGTGTTTACTCAGCATAGACATTTCATTGTGTTGTTTGTTTACGCGCTTGCTAGAGGTATCCTTACTTTTCTTAAGCCCATTTTACTCTGTCGAGAGTCAAAGAGTATAAAATTCATGGATCACCACCCTTTTTACACTTATGAAGCAGGAAGTCGGCACCATTATTATATTTTCCAACCCCCAATATTGTAATAGTTCTTGGTACTTGAGATTCTGCATAAGAAGCATTTTAATCCTTTCTTGTACAGTTTTTACTCACACGCTAGCCCCGCTTGTATGTACAAGAGATATGATTTTGATTAATTTAATATAAGAGGCATGAAATGAGAGAATCTTCCTGATTTCAGCTCTCTCATTCAACGTACAAAACAATGAATGCTTCTTATAGTTTGTTGTATATTCAGAGTGGAGCTTATTTGTAGAGTTGCATTAAGTGGATTGCATGAAGGGAGAAGCCCAAATGGCAGGCGCGAGATAAGAAACTGGATCATTTACATAGCATTGTTCACAGATCGACATGGATTTAAGAATCTTCGTTTTAGGGCGGGAGAAGAAGAGCGTGTCTTTTGTTTAGATTTATTTTTGTTATTTTCAAGAACATCATCTTCATAATGTTTTGCTCATGCTAAAAGAATATTATAAAGACAAAATTGCGGACTATTGTTATTTATCCTAAAAATGGGAAAAATGGTTATTTTGCACGTATTGGATGCTTGTTTCTTTTATTACTTTCTGTATAATCGTAAAAACGATAATGCTGAAAGGCGTAATAAATGATCATTGGACTTTTGAATCAAAAGGGAGGTGTCGGAAAAACGACATTGAGTGTTAATCTTGCGGCCAGTTTTGCGCGTACCGGTGCACGGGTATTGCTTATTGATGTTGATCCACAGGGGAGCGCATTGGATTGGGCTGCTGCGCGTGAAGATGCACCTTTGTTTTCGGTTATTGGTTTACCGCGTGCAACGGTTCACAAAGAGATTACACAGATTGGTCATGGTTATGATCATATTATTATCGATGGTCCTCCGCGTGTAACTGATCTTGCTCGTAGTGCTCTTATGGCTTCGGATTTGGTGCTTATACCTGTTTTGCCTAGTCCCTATGATATTTGGGCAGCGGATGGAATTGTAAAGCTGATTGACGAAGCACGTGTTTATAAAGAAAATCTTAAATCTGCTTTTGTCATTAATCGTAAAATCGTCAATACAGCGATAGGGCGTGATGTGAACGAAGCTCTTGGCATATACCCCGTGCATGTTCTTTCTTCTAGCGTTGCGCAGCGTGTGATTTTTGCAGAAGCAGCAGCACAGGGGAAGGCGGTTTATGAAGTTGATAAGCAAGGACCAGCAGCAGCAGAGATTGAAGCGGTTGCAGCGGAAATCAAGGAGTTAGCGCGATGAATAAAAAAATTAAAATCGGCACAAAACCAACGAATAAATCAATTCCTTTAACAGCGGATGCATGGGTAGGAAGCCACAAAGGGAGCATGAGTGGAGGGATGAAGCGCCTCACGATTGATATACCAGAAAGTTTGCATCGGTTGATTAAGGTCAGTTGTGCAAGTCGTGGAACTAAAATAGCTGATGAGGTCCGCGAATTGCTTTCACAAAAATACGGAAAAGTGTAAAAAATGATACGATAATTTCATTGGTTTGAGTGCTTTTTCTAGAGATGATATCGATTGTTTTTATACGAAGTTAATAATAAAAGTGCTCTTCTTTTTTCACGATGGTTGCTTCATTCAAGTTGTTTTTCATAAGGTTCTGTATCATCGCATGAAAGAGCTATGAGTTTGCGAAAAATTCTCCGTTTCAAACTTTTCCCTATAAATGTGATAATCATCATACTACTTGTGATCTTATCCGCTAGATGAGTAGATAAGTTTATTCTTCCATAAAAATTATCTTGATAATGATTTTAAACATCAGGTTATTTTTTTGTTTATTGTACTTAATACATGCGTAAATAATGTAATTAAGAGTAGCCTTGATTATTTTTTTCTGTTATGCAGCAATCCGTTTTATTAAATTATATTCATTGTTTATAAAGGGGGGGATAAAAATAAGTAAAATTTACTGATATTGACGCGCTATAATTTTTCCTAATAAACAAAAGAAGTCATTGAGTATATTATAGAAAATATTTCTTACATTTATATGATTTTATAGTCTTAAATATTTAATGCCAGTTGTAATGGTACGCAAGGCAATAGGCTTTTTTCTTCAATTGGAATGTATAAGATCGCTTTTTTAGCATTTCTATTGGCTTTTAAAAAGTACAGGGGGACTTAAAGCTTTCTTTCTTTTCCGGTGGTTTAGAAATGATAAGAGCGCAATTAGTTGATTAAAAGCTGTATTCTTTCGTTTGCAGAGAATTTGCAATGGATATAGGCATGACGAATTTTGGGTAAGATATCGTGCTGCTTCTCGTTACCAAAAGGTTCTTGAAGGAAAAGAAATGATTAAAAAGCTTTTTGAGAATGTCAAGATATCAGAATTTTTACTGAAGTTTTAACACTTCAAATACAAAGAGCTGCCGTGCAGATAATGTTACAAATGCAAGTCTGATAAATGAAAGAGGCTCTTATGATTTAACATGTTTGCGTTGGAAGTGTACGTATTTGCAAAGGAAAATTAGACGCAAGGTCACAATATAGGAGGGGATGTGAATCCAAAGATATTGTTAATAAAATATAAAACAAAGAGAGGGGTTAAATCATGAACAAGATCATTATAACAGCGCTACTGCTTTGCGTGGGACTTGCTGTTACTGGTTGTGAAAAAACTTATAGTGTAAAAGAATTTAAAACAAATGAAAAATTATACGAGGAATGGGCAAAGAAATGTGAGAAGGATGATTCACCGCTCAAATCCTCTCAAAATTGTAAAAACCTTCGACAAGCATATGTAGAACTTTTTTTAAGGCCCTAAATTGTGTCCTAAACTTTGTAAATTTGAAAAAAGGGGAATTTTATTGATGAATAAAGCCATTATTACAGCATTGCTGGTTTGTACTGGACTTGTCGTTGCTGGTTGTGAAAAAACTTATAGCGTATCGGAATTTAAGAAGGATCCCAAATTACTCGAGCAATGGGCAATGAAATGCATGATATCAGAGGATTTAGATTCTCAAAATTGTAAAAACGCAGATAAAGCGTATCGTGAAGTTCATGCCCGAGATTGGCCTGGTTCAAGCTTTGTACATGATGACGAGAAAAAAACTGAAGAGAAAAAGGAAGGGAATTAAATCATGAATAAAGTCATTATTACAGCATTACTGGTTTGTACTGGACTTGTTGTTGCTGGTTGCGAAAAAAACTAAATTTAAGAAAGATAAAACATTACTCGAAGAGTGGGCAAAAAAATGTGAAAAGCTGGATCAATCTTCTATGGAGAAATCTAAAAATTGCCAACATGCCAGACAAGCATATATGGAACTGATGTTTGGCATTAATTAAAAACATACAATTCAATAAATAAGGAATTGTTTAGTTCTTGATTCTATTACGTTTTTAGGCTCTCTCTAACTTTTAGAGAATCTTTTTATGGCTTCAAGAATTAGTCGTTTACGATCAGTACTCTTTGTGTAAACGGATGCTATACTGTCATTGTTAAGCCCAAAAGTGCTTTCAATTGTAGATAGTATTGCCTCCCAATGAGTTGTTATGTGTTACTGCTAATTTTTTAATGTTTTGGTTACATGTATTTAAAATATTGAGATTAAATCTATCTTTGGGGTGTTTTTTTTGCGTTTATCACAAATAAATGTTTCATCACACTAAGATCGTCTTTAAGTGTTGCGGCTAATTTCGGAAAAATTAGGAGGAAACATTTGTTTGGAAATTACTTTCTCTGTTTTAATAAAGAGAAAAACATTCTGAATAGAATTATTATCGTTTCATACTCAAATGTTTTTCTCAAACTATTTTTAAAAAATTTCTTTTGATTTGAGAATATTATAACATTAGTTAAGTTGTGAGACAGTTTTGCTAGGACGGTTTTGCCGGATGTGTGAGGAATTGAGCGCTCTCCACATCTTTTCATTTTTCTCCTCTCTCTTTTCTGAGTTTACAAGGGTTTTCCTTGTTATTTTTTTATCTTGATTGTGTCGTGATATTATCATGTTGAGCGGTGGAGCTCATATAAAACTTTACGTATGAGGTGTTTTTTGTTCTCGAGCGTGTGATGAATATTTTTCTAAATAACACTTTGATTTATAAAAATGATTTAATTATTTTATGCTGAATAAGGATCTCGAATATAGTAAGCTTCTCTTATTCCAAATCTGTTTTCGGTTGAATTAATTAAAACCATCTTCTTGCATGGTACAAGCGGGGAGAGCCGTGTAGATAAAAACTGTTGGAGAAAGAAGTAAAAATGCCTCTTATAAACGATCTCAAGTGCTAAAGGTTATTGCAACATTTGGGGCTGGAAAAGTGTGTGATGCTGCTGGTTTATTCTCTCATAAGGGTAAAGATGGTGTTCAATGGATTTATCATAAGCTTCATGAAATATTATCCTTTAGGATTGTGAGATGCCCTGAAGGGGGAAGCAAAAGGAACTTACTCAATAAGGAGACAAATTATTTACAGATCGGATCTGGTAGAAAATTTCGTTTTTTAAGCTGGGGATGAAGTTGAGATTCAAGATAGCGTGAAAAGATGGACAATGATGGTTAAAAATGCATACAAAAAGCAGAGTTTACACCTCAAATAGTTGCAAGCGATGTTTGAAATTGGGTGTGTGGTTTATCTGTAGAATTAAAATTTTTCTTTGATCTTATGTGAAATTAAGATGCTTATTTGCACAGATTACAATAAGCCAAGAGAGTATGCTTAGTATATTTCTATTACGAGAACTAAAATAACAACAAAAGCATTGATGGTGATAATCAAGGTTGAATAAAGCATAGCGGCTTTTACGAGATCAGCCATAAAAACCTCTTTCTGTTCTTTTTGAGGTGATTTTATGAATAACAATATGTTACAATCTGTAATATATTGCTGATACAACATATTCGGCAAGCTTAAAATTGTTTCTTTTTTTATAAAAGCTTAAGGAGTTGGAGTATTGTGAATCCTAAAAAAAGAAAGCTTTAAAAGGACTATTGATTGATTTTGTAAGTTTTGTGTTGCTGGAAACTTTTTTATCCTGTTATGCTATAAAGCACTGTCATTTATAACGGTAATATAAGACATATACGTTTTCTTGGAACGTTTAAGTATTTTTTAGTGTACGATGAATATTCGTAGGTTTATTTGTTGAGCCTTTCGTTTAAGTGAATCAGATGAGGGGAAAGTCAAGAGAAGAGCGTTTGACAAAGATTCGGACTGCGTACAGAGCCGATTGAGTTAAGATCTTAGTTCTTTAAGGTGAGCGGCGGAAGACAAAAATGTTTTCTGATCGTTTATCTCATAGCAAGATTGGTTAATGCTGCTTTAATGGGGCATGTTTTGCACAAAAGTAAAGAACGCTCCAAACGAAATATACTTATGTTGTATATTAGTATATTTGTATTGCATATTTATGTACTTTTTTTAGAGAAATATCTCTCAACGCACACGAAAGACATTTTACGATGACACTCGTAAATAGTATAACGGTAAATGTGAATAGTATAACAGTAAAGCTCTCGTGAAATAATATAAACTTTGAATAATATAAAAATCTATAAAATGCTATCATCTTTATACTTATGAAAGAGCAAGTCACAATCATCGTACGCTTGCTTCCAATGTTTATTATAGTTCTTGGCATTTGCTAAGGTTCATAAGAGGACTTTTTCTTTCAGCGTATTTTATCAACACATCAGGGCGTTGTTTGTGATGTGCAAGCAAGTGATTTTAATTTATTCAACATGGAATAGATTTGAAATGTGATGATTATGAAAGAGAAGAGCCGCATTTAAAAGGTTGAAAACGAGAGAAAGATCGTAAACAAAAATTGTACCTTGATTATAAAATGATTGTTTCTCTGTTTTTATACTAGTAGCGCAGGTAAAGTCGCGATATTAAGAGCAAACTGTGTTATGGAATGAAATAATCTGTAAGAAGATGCTGTGAAAATTCTGAAAATATCAATGGGGGGAGCGTTAAGCATTATGCATTGGATAATATTTTGATTTATAGATGATAATCTATCGTTATTCAACTTGAATTAGATTCCTTAATACTGGACATTTTTTCATTCCAAATCTGTTTCGTGGTGAATTAACTAAAACAATGTCTTTTGCAGTTACAAGCAGGGAGCTCTTATGCGCAGAGAAATTGTACAAGAAAGGCATGCTTTTATGAACCGTCTCAAGTGTCAAGAGTATCAGAACATAAGGGGGTAGCAAAATATATGATGGTGCTAGCTTGCTTCTTTTATTAAGCGTAAAGATGGAAAATACTCAATGGATTTTATACATGTCATGGGAGATTTATCATTATACCATTCATGCATTCATGGGCCGCGGCGCGAAATAGGCTTGGGTGCACTTAAGAGATGTTTCTTTAAAACAAGCGCGTGAATATGCGATTGAAGACGTATCGAACTGATTGGCTAAGAAACTCTTGAAAAGGTTCAAAAAATCTTATATAGTTGTTCATTGCAAAGAAAAGCGAATGATAATTTAAAAAAGGAAGATTGATGGCTGTTTAGCTATTTTAAGATGTCTTTTTATATTGCTGTGTGGCTGATCTGTTCAAAAGAGCATTCTTTTTGTGTTTTATGCGAAATACTGCATGTGTGCAGAAAGAGCATGGGAGAGGGGGTGTCCTTTTGAATGGGTGCAAACTGATCTTGTCTGGTGCCATCTTATGGGGCGCCAGAAGGTATAAAGTTTTAGTGCAGAGAGAGCCATAAGGTTATGGAGGGTAAAATGCTGCTATTGGTAAAATGCTGAAATTTTTAATGGGCTTAAGTCTTTAATATGCTGCAAGATAGGCTGCGGTTTTTTGTCGGCAGGTAGTTTTTGTGGCTGAAGTTCTCGTGAAAGCATTGTTATTTTCTGTTGAAGATGAGCTCGTGATAAAATCGGCAAGGCGAAATAGACAGAGCAAATATGGAAGTTTCGATATTGCTGTAAGGTTTAAGTTTATAGCGTTTTTATGGATTAGTATAGCCGCAATGATGGTTTTGGAGCAAAGCAAGAAAAATATTTGAGAGAACGCGTTGAAAGTTCAAGTGGTATACGCTTTGAAGGATTGTCGTGCTGTTGTTTGAGCAATGTTTGCACTACGAGCTTGGTTGAGTGTATCAGCATTGAAGAGAACCTGTTTAGTCTCCCTCATTTGAAAGTAAGATTGAACAATAGTGTTGAAGGGGAAGTAAAAATGTCTGTAGTGCAATATGGTGATGATAGTTTTGCGGCAAAAGCAAAAGTTCTTGATAACAACCTTATTGATCGTGATTGGGCGATGACAAAATTTGTTGCTGCTGTTAAAGGATTAGCTCAAGTTGTTGATTATGAAAGCAATATGCTAGAGAGTAGTGGTGTTCCAGATTACGAAGAAATAAATTTGCGTAAAATACGTGGTTTGCGTGATCTTAATAAATCCATGAGTGATGTGAAGCGCTATATGAATCAAGATATTGAGCATGAGGTTGAAAGTTTGTTGTCTGATTTACAAGAAAAATTACAGCGTAATAGTGAATTACTTCAAACACATTTAAATGCAGTTAATGATCTTTCTAGAGCTATACAGCTATCTGGACGTGCAAAAGAAATAGAGGAATAAATTCAAATCTGATTAATACGGGCTGTTTTAAGTAATGACAATGATTAGGTAGGGCAGTTGATTTGGGTAAATAGTGCGTTTAGTGAGTAGACTTGTTTTAAGCGCATTTTGGTATTTAAATTATTATCCTGATGTACTGTAAAACGCTGTTCTTAAAACAGTGTTTTTTAAGGTATCGTGATGTGAACCGCATGCTGTGGGAAGCTGGCTGGAAGAGAACTAAGAGAAGGTGGATTATTTACAGAGCATTGTTTGCAGACTGAGTTAATAGGGAGAGCTTCATTTTTTAGTTTAGGGAAGGCGATTAAGAGAATATTTAGACCAGCCTGTGATGCCTTAAAAACAGCTTCCTTGGGGGTGTGGTAATGTAAGGTTTATATATTGAGTCTTTTGCTTGCATTTAGCAGATCTGGCGGCGACTTACTCTTCCGTGCCTTAAGGCAAAGTACTATCAGCGCTGGAGTGTTTCACGGCCGAGTTCGGGATGGGATCGGGTGCGTTCACTCCGCCATAACTATCAAGTCAGCAAAAAGCATGAATGATGAAGAGTATGTGATGAATATTGCCTATAAGCTTCATGGAATATTGTCCTTTAAAGTGTGGTGATATGACGCGGTTCGTTGTTTAAATCTATATGCTTGAGATAAAAATTAAAGCGGTTTATTATTTCCTTCTGCTGTTTTTAGTTTTTGTATGTCAGATTGGAGAGAGCATCCAGATCTGAGTGGATATAGTGCGTATATCTTTGTTGGCGTAATATTTGAAATGGGGAGGCAATCTCATTGGGAAAGAATAAAGGGGTAGAAATCAGCTTCCCTCTGTACCGCCGTTCTTTAATTTAGCTTTATGTCTTTCAAAAGTATCTAAAGCACTATCTGTTAAATAATGAAGATTCCGCATTGTTTCACGCTTTTTTTATTGTGTTTTTTACTGCGGGCATGTCCTTCATGCACGACAAAATACTCAAAATAGAATGGATTTGTTATTCCTAATTCACGTCCTTGTTTTAAAGAGATATCTAAGCCCTCAAGTCTATTTCGTGATGGTGTTTGTGGGGCGCAACGACATCTTTGATGCAACGGTGCTTGTGAATGGTATAATAAGAAAGTTTCCATGGAAATAATATAAAATCTATAGGGTGCGACCATCTTTATGCTTAATAAAAGAGCAAGTTGATATTGTTATATTTTTCAACACTATCATATTCTTTGTTTGATCCCAATGTTGCTCCAGCCCTTGGCACTTGAGATAGTTCATTAGAGGCATTTTTAATCCTTTCTTAATAGTTTTTTATCCCTATGGCTCTTCCCCCTTGTCACTTGTAAGAGATATGGTTTTTGTTGATTCAACATAGAACAGGTCTAAAATGAAAGAATCTGACGATATTCTGGATTCTCATTTAACATGGAAAACAATTAATTGTCTTTATAAATCAATATCTTGTCTTATAATGGAGCTGCTGTAGCATTGAGATTTTAGAGGAAAAACATGCCTTTAAGAATTTATACCAGATACTAGTCTTTATAGCAGGTATATTAAATGTACATCATCTAAAATAAATGGAGCGTCCACAGCGAAGAAGGGGCTGACTTTTTTTAAATTGGCATGAATGCTTATTCTGTTGTGCTGTAAAAACATCATCGCTTGAGGTGTGGTGATAATATAAGACATAAAATTTTATGCATGGGGTATTTTGATGAGAGAATGTTATGGTATTCAGTCTTTTATTCAATATGCAAAAGAAATATTATAAGTCAAAATCTTCTTTGATGTGATAATGATTTTTGAGAATTTAAAAAATATATAAATTTAAATAAAAAAGCAGCACTTTGTGCTGCCTTTTTTATTTAAGTTAAAATTAACTTCTGCTTTAGAAAAGATAACGTATTCCGCCAGACAAATTGGTGCCAGATACACCGGCTTTTTGCAGTTTTTGCCGATAGCTGATATCGGCGTTTAGTACGATATTTTGAGAAAGATATGCATTCATCCCCACGCCTCCCTCAACTGAAGAGCCGGTAGGATCAACATGAAAGGTATCAGCAATTTTTATTGTTTTACCATCGCCAAAAGTTCTGATAACATTCATTTTACCATAGAAGGAAACAGCCTTGTTTTCTTCAACAGCCATTATTGTTTTTGTTAAACGTCCACCAAAACGGATCAACCATTGATGTGGATTGCCCATGTCTACTTTTAAGCCATTGGTATCTGAGAAAATATCAAACATGAGATTTTGATAAATGAATTGAGCTTGTGGTTCAAAGACAAGCCCTTTTGTATCGGTTGCTAATTTCTGACCAATGGTTGCAGATATATTAAGCATCTCGGTACCATCCAATTTTGCGGCATTCCCAACAAGAGCTGTGGTAATATTTCCTTTTAAGGTTCCGTAAGAAAGAAGAGCGTTGACATATATACCATTGCTATGCTGGATGCCGCTATAAGCGGTAAGTGACCATTTATCAAGCGTTGTCTTTTCAGAATCTTGCATCTCTTTTGGCGTAAAGGCAAGCTTTCCGTACGTTCCTAAAAGACCAAAATGTGCGCTTATGTCTTTGCTTTCTAAGGCGGCTAATATGCTCCCTAATTGTAAGGCAGTATAGTTTACATCAGCACCATAACCATAGTGCAGTGGATCGCGGTTGGAAGATAGGGTGACCTTCTCGCCGTAGGAAGAGAAAAAGATACCATTCTTTTTATTGTCTTTTGCCCCAAATACTGTTGTTCGCATATTGTCTAACAACGTGTTTTGATTGTTTACATCAGTAAATCCAGCAGAAAATAAAGTATTAGATATGGTTAAATAGTTTGCTACCTGTGGTAAAAGGGCTCGAACTTTTTTATCCTTATCAATGTAGGCATTTTGTAAGCGGAAATCCCAGAAATCACTATTCTTCTTGCCAAAAAGATTTTGGCTCTCATGAGATGTTCCTGGCTTATAGCCTGTGAGTACATATTTATAAGGTTGTTTCCCTATTGTCATATAGTTTCCTGCTAACGTGAAGGAATTTTCATTCGCTTGTCCGGAAACTTGAATGATTGAAATCCCATGTGTCCCTAAAGGAAGTGACGCCATGCGTTCTTCCCAAACAGCAGAGCTATCGGTTTGGAGATTGATGTGCACAAAAGTACTTCCTGAGACATCACCATTAATCACAATGCGATCAGTTTGTTGTTCCGTTATAGGAGAATGTTTATCCCATTGAGTGTTTACATAAATCTCTGCAAGACCCGCTGTACTATAAACCGCTGCTGTGTGAATTGTTTCGTCTTCTTGCGAAAGATTAGGTCCTATAAACAGAGTTTGATAATGTCCCTCAATGGGCTTGTCAAACATAATAGCACTGTTTGTAAGGTGCAATTCAGAAAGATTAGAGTATGATTTTTCATCAACACCAAACTGTCTATAGTCATTTAAAATATTATCATTATTTGTGGCATTTTTATTAGCCTTTACAAGCCATTTCGTCCTCTCTTTTAGATCAAAAACTGTTCTATTATCTTTAGAAGTTCTTACACGACCTTCTAAAGAAGAGTGGTCTGCAACTAATGTAATGGTGTTTGTGGAGGCACTTTCGTTCTTGATATTTTTTAATAAAATATCGGCATGAACTTCTGAATTTTTAAGGTTGACTTCCCCGTTTATGCCTGTTCCATAAAGGTTGATACCGCTACCATGTTCAACGAAAAGCTTTGTATTCTCTAGGGTTACTTTATCAGCAATATTGGCTACATCTTGTTCTTGAACGGCATTGGTGTTCCTTTCAGCATTGTGTGTATATCGTTTTCTAGGGGCATTATACGGATTGTTGCGAAAAATAATACCGTCTGCTTCATAATTTCCCGTGACATGGACGCTTGAATCCTTAAGTTTGATTGTGCCCTCCATGTTTACCAAACCAGCTGTTTCTGCTGTTACAGTAATGCCTGTAGCATCAATTTCTCCACCATCTGATACGCTTAGTGCAACAAAACGCGCATCAACTGTTCCCCCTATCATATTGACTTTTGAATTATTTCCCTCTGCATGTACAGCAAAACTATTGTCTTGAATTTTTTTATTATGTAGCGTTATGATATCACCGTTTTTAGCTTCAACTCCAGCGCTTATATCCTCAATTTGTGTAGACTTTTCAGGTTGTTTTATTGGTGATATTGTTTTTTCAATCTCTGATTTTTCAGATATTTTTTGTGCATATGAAGATTGCACTGGCGCTGGTTTTGCAGATTTTGGTGGTACCAGTAATGCTGGTTTTTCAGTTTCTACTCTTAAAGATATTGGTTGTGCGAGTTCTGGTTCATTAGATGTTGGTATTTGCTCTGTTGTTGGTTTTGTAGGTTCCGTGCTTGTAGGTTCAGACTTTGTAAGTGTTGGTTGTAAATTCGGTGAAGGTTGTGTAGGTTCTGGCTGTGAAGACACAGCAGAATTCGATAGTGTTTTTTCGCTGGAAGAGTCTGCAGAAGAGGAGGGCGCCCCTGAACGTCTTCTAGATTTTGCTTTCATTCCTGTTGTTGAAGCTATTTCTGTCGTTAGAGATTGTGTAAGAGTGTTTTGTGTTGTAGGGTTAGATTGTACACCTTCTGTAACTTTAGTCTTTGGTGTTTGTGTACTTCCTTGACCAAGATCAGAGTTTTGTTTTGAAGAAGAAATTATATTTCCAGCTGAATTTCCTTCAAGTTGTGTTTTGGGAGGTAGAGTGCTTGTAGAAGTAGGCGTTGTAGTTTTATTCCCTGTAGGAGGAAGGGTTATGATTGTTCTTGTAGAGCTAGATGTTGAAGGTGGATATGAATATGATGGCATAATTTGCCCGATTCCATCATATGGATCTTTATACGGATCAAAAACTCCGGATAGATTTATTTGTGACTTGACACGAGCAGGTTGTAGAGAAGAAGAATCTATCGTTGTTGATGGATTTGTACTATGAATAGCATAAGACATACTGGTGGAAGAACAAAACAGAATTCCAGAAACTGTGTATAGTAAGAAGCTTTTTTTCATATGGATGTATTCCTAAAATATTTCTCCCCTCTCTCATAAAAAATAAAACTTTGGCCTCATTATGTCTCTTTTGTAAGAGGCAAAACGAAACATAATGAGATCTCTTTGTATTTCAAGATAAGGGATACAAGTATTTTTAAAAGTGATAGCGCATTCCAGCGGCAATATTTATTGCAGAGATGCCAGCTTTTTTGAATTTATGTTGATAGCTGATATCACTATGAAGCTCTATATTTTGCGATAAGTGCGCCTGAATACCAAAACCACCTTCGATTAAAGATCCCATAGCAGCAAGCGAAAAGTTTTCACTAAAAGTTTTGATCATGTTCAGTTTTCCGTAGAAGGAAAGGGCATGTCCTTTGTTTTGTGTCAAACGTCCACCAATACGAAGCAACCATTGATGAGGTTTGCTTATGTCTATTTTAGAGTTATCGTCATCTGAGAAAGAGCTCCTATCTGATAAAGAACCAAGCATGAGACGTTGATAAACAAGTTGTGCTTGTGGTTCTAGGATTACACCTTCCAAATTGGTTGACAGTTTTTGACCAACAGTTGCAGCGGCTCCTAATGTTTTACTATTCTTCACTTTTGAGGTATGTTTAATGAGAGCTGTAGCATGATTTTCTTTGAAAATTCCATAAGAGAGAAATGCACTTGCATAGATGCCACTGTCATGCTGAATATTTCCATATGCGGTGAGTGACCATTTATCAAACATATTTTTTTGAAAGCTCTCCTTGTTTTTAGGAGTAAAAGATAATTTCCCATATGTTCCGAAAAGACCAAAGTTGCTGCTGATATTTTGATCTTTTAGCGCTATTAATGTTGCTCCTGCTTGCAATGCAGCATAGCGAATATCTGCTTGAACACCATCTTGTTCTGCTTGAACCTTGGAAGAAAACGTGCTTTTATTGCCATAAGAGGATAAGAAAACGCCTCTTTCTGGATGATCTTTGGGCTCAAACATTGTTATTTGCATATTGTCTAACAAGATATTTTGATTGTTGACATCACTAAACCCAACAGCAAACATCGCGATAGGCATGACTAAAGAGCTTTCTTCTTGTGGTGTAAGAATTGTTCTTTTTGCTGTCCCATTAAGAGAAGTAGAAGTTGCAGTTGCTTTATCATCATCTGTAAGTTTAGAGGTGCTCTCTGTAGCCGCGGTAGCAGTATTTCCAACCTTTGGGAGCAAATTCATATGCGCTTTTGCTGATGTATTAAGAGTTGTTTTTGATGCTGAGGAAGTGGTGTTTGTTTGGGGATCAATATCAGATTGCGAATTTTCATTTATTTTAGGCTGTCTCATTCCATGATCTGTTCTTGTGAATGAACTGTCCTTGTGTTGGGCAGCAACATGAGCGGGTGGTAATTTATCACTAGCGCGTCTTTGTCCTGTGCTGGAGTCAATAAGAGGTTGTTTATTCTTTTCAGATGCAGGAGGGGTCGTCTCTCCTTTTTTCTTCACGTTAGTTATTCCATCGTTGTTCAAAGTCTCTAATACTGCTACTGCTTTGCGTAAAGTATTGGAAAGTTCCTTGTTTTGTCCTTGTAAAGCACTATCCACTTGTGCTGCTTTATGTAATATTTCTGCTTTATTTTGCAGTTCAAACCAATTATGATTGTCTTGGCTCACCGATTGTTGGCGCGCGGTATTAACACGCTGTTGATTATCAGCATCAAGGATTTTTGCTGCTTGCACGGCATCAGAAATTGCTTTATCGTAGCCACGTAATAAATTTTCTCTTGTTTTTAATCGGTTCTGACGTAATTGTTCAAGGTATGCTCTGGCTTTCATCATATGTTGTATATCCAGAGGGTGTTTGTTTGCCATGGCTTGGGCGCGTATATTATCCATTTCGCGGTTCACCACGTTTATATGTGTACCAGAACTATAACGACCTGCACCTGCAAAAGAGCTGTTAATCGTATTTCTTACACGATCCATATGATTTTCAAGTGCTTGGTTGAAGTGCGAATTATCTTCCATCATGGCGCCAGAGGCTATCTTTTCAAGATTTTTTTCTGCTTGTGTTGGTGTGTTTATTAAATCAATAGCATAGCGTTCCTGGGGGCTTAGAGCAGAGGCGGTGCTGGTAGATGTGAAGTTAAAAGAAGAAAAAAATAAAGCACAAGCGGCTGTACATAACAAAAGATTCTTATGCATAGAGATGTTCCTTAAGATATTTTCTTTGTTTTGCTAAAAATGAACCACTTTTTGACACATTGCGGTTTTTTGTAATGTAGTTAAGCAGCACTGTTTTCATCTCAGCGCTGCTTATGCGTCAAAATAGAGAGCTAAGATTTCTAAAAGCGATAACGCATTCCTCCGGAAAAATTAATTCCAGAGAACCCAGCTTTTTGAAGTTTATGTTGGTAATTAACGTCAGCATGAAGTGCGATATTTTTAGAAAGCTGCGCGTTAATGCCAAGTCCACCTTCAAGGGAAGAGCCCATAGAATCGAGATGGAAAGATTCCATAACATCGATAGTGCGCTCCTCACCAAAAGCTTTGATGACATTCAATTTACCATAAAAAGAAAGAAAACGATCTTTTTCAATAGGAAGTATTGTTTTTGTTAAACGCCCTCCAATACGGACCAACCATTGATGAGGGGGCTTTATATTAACTTGGAAGCCATCAATATCTGAAAGAGTGCCAAAGGCAATATGTTGATAAATAAGTTGTACTTGTGGTTCAAAAGACAGCCCTTCAACACCAGTTGCTAGTTTTTGTCCAACGGTAGCTGATATATTTAATGTATCCGTATTGTTTAATTCTGTGGTGTTGCCGATAAGGGCTGTTGTAATATGTCCGTTTAAAATGCCGTAGGAGAAAAGTGCATTAATATAGAGACCATTGTCATGATGGAGATTCCCATATACCGTAAAGGACCATTTATCCAGTATGCTTTTGTCAGAACCTTCCATGTCCTTTGGCGTAAAAGCGAGCTTTCCATATGTGCCTAAAAGACCAAGATTCGCGGTTATATTTTGATTTTCTAACGTTGTTAATGTCATGCCTGCTTGTATAGCAGCATAGTGAACATTAGCACCATAACCATACTCCAATGGACTACGGCTGGAAGATAACGTCATCTTGTTGCCATAAGTCGATAAAAATATCCCTTTTTGTTTATGACCTTCTAATCCAAAAACTGTTGAGTGCATATTATCTAACAGTGTATTTTGATTGTTTATATCAGCCAAGCCAGAGGAGAATATTGCATTATGCATAACCAAATAGCTTGCCATTTGAGGAACAAGAGCTTTGATTTTTCCTTCATCATCAAGAGTCGCATTTTGTAGACGGAAATCCCAAAACTCTTCACTTTCTTGCAAGAGACTTTGCTGTTTGTCAGCTCTCCCACGGCTGGATGTTGGTCCATAGCCATTTAATACATATTTATAGGGCAATCCATCCATTGTAGTGTAGCCATTTGCCAGCGTGAAGGCGGCTTCCTCTGCTTTTCCAGACACCTGAACAAGTGAGAGACCACGCGCATTCAAAGGAATTGAAACTTCATCATTATCGAATGGTTCTGCACGCTTTGAAAGATTGTTGAAATAGATCGTTGTGGTGCCTGAGACATTACCATGAACGAGAACACGGTCAGTTTTTTGTTGTTCTTTTACAAGACCATTACTCCATTCGGTATTAAAGTAAATCTTTGCGTTGCCCAATGCATTGTAAACCGTTGTTGCATCAGAGCTTCTGTTTTGCTCTGTTTTCGCAGCTTCAGCTGTTGGCTGTTTTCCCACATGCAAGGTTTGATACTGATTGTCTGCTAGTTTATGCGGCGCATTAAATATAATAGAGCTATTATTAAGGTTCAATACTGAGACAATAGACTGTGCACGTTGTTTAATATCAGTGAGCAAGTATCCTTTAGAGCTGTCAAATTCTTTGTCTACTTCAAATTGACTAATCTTTAGGGACCACTTGCTGTTATTGTTGAGAGTAAAAATCGTTGTATTTTGAGGTAAAGTCTTTGCTCGTCCTTCTATAATCGAATTGTCAGCGCTTAATATAAAAGTGCGAGGATCGATATCTTTTGAGTTTTCTGGGATTTTATTTTTTAATAATATATCAGAACGAATTTCTGAACTTTTAAGTTCTACCTCAGCAACAGATTTTGCATAATCTGGTCCTAGAATACCAATACCATTTTCAACAAGAAGTTTTGTGTTGGTAAGAATTGCTTTATTGATAACTTTTTCGCCCTCTTTTACTTGGGAACTTGGGATGTAATCAAAAAGGATACCACGACTTTTGTGATGTCCGGAAACATTTATGATTGAATCTTCAATATGGATGATGCCGTTTGAAATTTCTAAACCACGGGAATTTGATTTTCCTACAGTTTTTTTAGCATGAATACGCCCACCTGTTGTTGCGGTAAATAAATTTGAGTCTGAACGCATTGTTGAATTTGTAATGGTGATAAAGGCTTTGTCATCAGCAACCACTGTTGTATATGCGCTGCGGATAAAAACGTTATTAAAGGTTTTTTCTTCTCCTGCTTTATCCGCACGAGCCATAACCATTGTAGGAGCTGATGTATTTGCATAAGTTGAACCGAAATGAGAAAAAATCAAAGTTCCAGCAATTGTACATAACAAAAAATTTTTCTTATAAA
>NZ_JBHIPC010000097.1:0-24928 GCF_042195765.1 Bartonella sp. AP3QHHD | reverse complement strand
TCCTTTAAAACTCTTTGAGAAAAAATAAATTGGTACAAAACCTAGTGTCAAAATATACAAAACCTGCTGGCAAGCTACAGGCAAAATATACAAAACCCGCTGGCAAGCTGTAGTTTGACACTAGGTTTTATACTAAGTGGGAAAAGGTGGGATTAGGTAGGAATACGTGATAATTTGTTGTTTTTATGTATAAAATTTAGCATTAAATGCGCGTTTTGTCAAAATAGATTTTGACACCTAAAATTGTAAAAAAGAGCGAAAAATAGTAAAAATTAGAAAAAAGAGCGTTTTAAAGGTAAAAATGAGAGAAGGCTTTGAAAGGTCTTTGAAAACCCTGTGAAAAATTTTGAAAAGTCTGTGAAAGCCCAGAAAACCGCCTTTGAAGACCCTGTGAAAAAAATCACTCCAAAAGTTCAATCGATTCCAAAATCAGCCAAAAATAACCAAAAAAGCAAAAAAGATTTTCACCTATTGATGATTATCTATTTTTAGAGGCAATATATACTTATTAATCAAATAGTTATATTATTTTTTTAATGTAAAAAGATTTTCATATCGATTTTTCATATTAAAGAGGCATTAAGCTGTATCTTATTTAGTTTTGGAGTGTTCTTTTTCAGCTTCTATTTGACGCTTTAAATGCAATTTTAAAAGAGGTAAAATAAGCTCGATTTCTTCCGTGTCGTTGATGTCTTGAACAAGCTCTTGCAACTTTATACAAAGTTCCGCCGCGCGTTCCGCTATATCTTCAGGAGGGATCTTTATATTTGCATCGCGATAGGTTGTATAAGCTATGCGACCAAGCTTTTTCATGAGACCAGCAGGGATGGTAGGTGCTTTAAAACCAGCTGCTTTCGCTTTTGCCATGTTACTAAACATTTCACCTTCACCCGTAACGAGCCAATCTAAGGATATTCCACAGCGATCTTTATATATTCGCATTATAGATACAGGGGGTTCTTGTAAACCCGTTTCATAATTGCGCATAGTCGTTTCGGGAATTTCAAAATGTCTAGCAAATTGCTTACGCTCTGTGAAACCAAGGGTGTGTCGTATTTCACGCAATCGTTTTGCTAGTTCTGTTTTAGGTTCTAGTTCGGGGCGTGCCAAAAATGCTCCTTATTTATATTTAGGTTAGCTTAAATTACAGGATTTTAAAAAGAGATTCCCCATTCATCTTAGAGAGGCATTAAGCCGTATCTTGTGTAGCTTCTAGATGTACTCTTTCAGCTTCTATTTGACGCTTTAAATGAATTTTAAGAAGAGGGAAAGTCGCTTCGACTTCTTCCGTGTCGTTGATGTCTTGAACAAGCTCTTGCAGTTTTTTATAAAGTTCCGCCGCGAGTTCCGCTATATCTTCAGGGGGGAGTTTTATTTTAGCATCGCGATAGGTTGTATAAGCTATACGACCAAGCTTTTTCATGAGTCCAGCAGGAATGGTAGGCGGAGAGATATTGAAAGACCGAGCCATCATCATGTCTATAAACATTGCATCTTCACCGGTCAAAAGCCAATTCAGGTTTACTCCAAATTTTTCTTTATATGCTGATAAAACCGTTGCATCTGGAGTTCTATCACCGCGTTCGTAATTTCCAAGCCCTTGAATACTGATACCAATTTTAAGTGAAAATATATCACGAGATAAGCCCACAAGCTTTCTAACTTCTGTGAGTCGTTTTGCTAATGCAGTTTTGGGCTCATTTTTTTGTCGTCTCATATTATAAATGTTTACAAATGGGGTTGACTAATATCCCATTTGTAGATATACCTCATATTAGAGCCCGATACGAAGGGCGTTTATTATACATTTAACCCCACAAAAAACGGATGGTTTGAGCATCCGTTTGAAGCAGGAGCGAAAGTTATGACAACCACACAAACATGCATCCAAGTATGGGATCGCCATAGTATTTTAGCCGAGCTACGCCGCCGTAATATGACCTTGGCGGAGCTCGCGAAAGCTTATCAACTATCGTCATCCAGTGTTCAACATATCTGGACACGGTCTAACGAGAAAGCCGAACGTGCTATTGCCGATTTTATCGGTTTGCCCGTCGAGCAGGTTTTTAGCGACCGCTACCCCAAAAGTCGCCGTCGCATTTTTAAAGCAGCAAAACATGCCAATACAGATTCGCGTGCGCATTCTGCTTTGCGCGGGAATGCTGCTTGAACTTCGTTACACGGCTTTGCGCTTTTGCGCATTTGCCATGAATTTAAATACCATAAGATAAAAAGGTTTATCAATGTCTAAAGATCAGTACGAAATAGGCAAGATAAATTGCATAGAGTTGCATCATAGAACAGCCGTTTGCATGGGTTGGTTCTGGCGATTAGATGGTGGTCATATTGTTTTTATAGGGGGTGGTTATGGTTGCTGCTTATAATTTATGGACGCCCGAGGCAAAAAGAGAAATTTTTAATCCTTATTCAGAAGCTGAGCGATTACAAATGATGCTTTCCTGTTCTTTAAAAGCAGTGAGTGGAGGCTTTCGACATGTACCAATCCGGTATGTTATTGACCCCCCGCATGGCTTATTTGATGCGATATTAGCACGGCAGATTGCCATTCATATTTTGCATTATCAGTTTGAGGTGCCGCGGCGGCGTATTGTTGCGATGCAAGTACGGAAGCAGACTGCTATCTTTCTTGCTTTGCAAGTGATTAACCGGCGTTTGGAAGAACCCGTTTTTGCGAAAGCTTATCGAAGATGGGCGGGGCGTGCGATGGATTTATTCTTACGAGAAATGGAAAAGGCGGGGGCGTGATGGCACAGTTTCAAAAGCTTGCTCTTGATGTGATTGTGGTGCCGGAGCGTATACGCCCTGTGGATGATGAGCATGCCAAGGCACTTGCACAATCAATAGTGCGGGAGGGATTGATGAATCCGATTACGGTGCGCCATACCCCTAATGCTAAAGAGGGTAATTACACGCTTATTGCTGGTGCACACCGGCTTCGTGCTGCTGAGCTTTTGGGCTATAGTGACATTGATGCGGTTGTGGTGCAGGCTGATAAGGACAATGCCGCGCTTTTAGAGGTTGCTGAAAACCTCTTTCGCAATGAATTGTCAGTGATTGATCGTGCGCTTTTTGTCCAGACTTACCGCGAATTGTGGGAAAAGAAGTATGGGGAGATTAAGATTGGTCGGAATAAAAAATCAAAGGTGCAACTTGCACCTTTGATCGACGGTGATGGGCATTTAGAGCAATTGGGTCAAGTTGACCCTATTGCTCAACCGAGCAATAGTGCAAACATTGCACAATTGCATGATGAAAAAAAATTCGGTCAAGTTGACCGAATTTCTCATACCGATGAAGATAGTGGCAAAGAGATCGCTTTCTGCTTTGCTAAACATGTGGCGGACCGCATTGGTTTTTCTCAAGATGTTGTAAAACGTCTTAACTGTATTGCCCAGCATCTACAGCCAGAATTACGCTCTGTTTTGCGGGGGACGGCATTGGCTGATAATCAAGCGCAATTGTTAAAATTAGCGAAGATGGAGCCGGTTGCGCAACGGCGGGTGGCGATTGCTTTGCAACAGGTTGATGGAGATTTACGGCGGGCTGTTGATTTGGTCAATGGGGTTAATACGCCACCGCAAATTAATGAACAAGAGCGGGTTTTTGCTCAGTTATTGGGTGTGTGGCAGAGAGCGGATGCACAGACACGGGCGCGGTTTTGCGCTTATCTTGCAAGAGAACGGGGGGAGGTGCTGTCATGAAGAGGCATGGTTGCGGGCAGCTTGATTTTTTCCAAAAGCCGGTTTTTCCTTGTCGTGAACCCGTTGCGCAGATTGATTTAGGGCGGTTTCGCTCACGCATTAAGCGAGCGATGGCGCGGGCTTTGAGAGAATGCCGGCATGAGCGCAGTGTGATTGCAGAGCGTATGGCGCATTATTTAGGGATTGGGTGTTTAAGTAAGGCGAGTTTGGATGCTTATGTGGCAGAAAGTAAGCAGGTGGATATTTCCCTGCCGCGTTTTAAGGCATTTGTGCGGGCGACAGAGGCATTTTGGCTCTGGGATGAGGTGGTGAGTGAAGATGGATTGTTGCTGTTGCAAGGGGATGAGGCGCGGTTAGCAGAAATTGCGCGGCTTCAGCAGGAACAGCGGGAGATTGCAGCGCAATTGAAAGCCATGCGCGCAACGCCGGTTCGCATTAAAAGGGGGCAGCCATGAAGGAATGGTTTACTATTGCCGAATTGGCTGAGGCAGCTTTGCCAGGGTTGCCGAAAACATATAAAAGTCTTGAAAACCACGGACGGGCATATTGGAGAAAAAACTCTGAACTTTCGAGGAAAGTGGGAGGCAAAACCAAGCCGGTTTGGGAGTATCACATCTCTTTATTGCCGGAGGGGGCGCGGGCGGCGTTGTTGGTGCGGGCAGGTGGAATTTGTGTAGAAGAAAAGACAGAGAAAAGCGATCAAAAGACAAGTATTTGGGTGCGTTATGAGGGGCTTTCAAAGGCGCATAAAAGGCGCTGTGAAGAGCGTTTGAAGGCACTTTGCTTTTGGGAAGATTTGCTCCATGCCGGTATGGGTGTGCATGATGCGGCAAGTTTGAGTGCGGTGCAATTTGGTGTGAGCCGGATGTCGCTTTTTAATTGGCGGCAGATGGTGGAGGGGTATGAGCGCCCTGATTGGTTGGCAGCTTTAGCGCCTTGTTATGGTGAGGAGAATGTTTCGCAATTTGCGCCGTGTCATGAGGGGGCGTGGGAGGTTTTTTGTTCGGATTATTTGCGCCCCTCTAAACCTGCTTTTTCGGCGTGTTATCGGCGCATGGTTTCGGTTGCACAGGAGCGGGGTTTTGAGCCCATTCCTTCAGAGCGGGCTTTGCGGCGTCGTTTTAAGGCGCAAATTTCCAAAGCGGTTGTGGTTTTAGCACGTGAGGGAGAAGAAAAGGCAAAAAAGCTTTATCCAGCCCAACGGCGTGATCGCTCAAGCCTGCATGCACTGCAAGCTGTGAATATGGACGGGCATAAGCTGGATGTTTTTGTGAGTGTTCCTTGGACAGAGAAGCCTGTGCGGCTTTATCTGATAGCGATACAAGATCTTTATTCGGGCAAGATTTTATCGTGGCGCTTATCGGATGCTGAGACTTGGGAAATCGTTCGTTTGGTGATTGGGGACATGGTGGAAGCTTATGGCATACCGGAGCGTATGACCTTGGATAATGGGCGTGCCTTTACCAGCAAGTGGATTTCTGGAGGTGTGCAAAACCGTTTTCGTTTTAAGATTAAGCCGGATGATCCGCAAGGGCTTTTGACGAGTTTGGGGGTGCAATTGCAATGGACCACCCCTTATAGCGGACAGTCTAAACCGATTGAGCGGGCATGGCGTGATCTGGCAGAAGCGATTTCTAAACATCCCTTTTGTGCGGGGGCTTATACGGGCAATAAACCGGATGCCAAGCCTGAAGATTATGGCAAGCGCGCGATAGGATTTGAAGCGTTTAAAGCCCATGTTGGGGCGCAAATTGTGGCACACAATGCGCAAGCAGGGCGTAA
The DNA here is from genome assembly GCF_042195765.1 of Bartonella sp. AP3QHHD. Classification (NCBI taxonomy): domain Bacteria; kingdom Pseudomonadati; phylum Pseudomonadota; class Alphaproteobacteria; order Hyphomicrobiales; family Bartonellaceae; genus Bartonella; species Bartonella sp. AP3QHHD. Next base: position 19,424 of record NZ_JBHIPC010000097.1, on the reverse strand, counting down.
GGCGGTTAATTGTGCGGGGCGCAGTTTTGATGAGACCTTTACTGAGAGCTTGCAAGCCGAGGGGACGATTATTCGGCAAGCAACGGCGGCACAACGGGCTTTATGGCTTTTAACCTCTGAGGCGTTGCGTGCGCAAAAGGGTACGGGGGAGATTCATTTTTATGGCAATCGTTATTGGGCGCGGGCGTTGAATGAGCATGCGGGGAAAAAAGTGATTGTACGCTTTGATCCGGATAATTTGCATCAAGATTTACGGGTTTATGATTTGAACAATCGGTTGCTTTGTCTGGCACCATGCCTTTGTGATGTAGGTTTTTATGACCAGCAGGCGGCGCGCTTGAATGGGCGTTTGCGTAAAGAATATGTGAAGGCTGTTAAAGCAGAAAAACAGTTGGCAGCAAAGCTTGCACCTGATCACTTGGCCGATGTTTATGGGCGCCTTGAGAAAAAGGATGAAGCGTTCAAATCTAAGCTTCCGATAAAGCCAAAGGTGAGCCGCTTGATGCCAAACAATGTGGGGAATTTAGCTTTGAAAGCAGACGATGATGAGGTTTTGGGGGAGGAAGAATTCAGTCAACACTTGCATAAAGCTTTGAGAAAGCTTTCCGCCTCTGATGAGGGGCGTGAGGTGATCAAGTTTCCTAAACGATAGGAAAGGAAAGAGGGGGGATTTGTAAGAATTCTCAAAAGGAAGCTGGTTTTGTATCGCGTACCAGGTTGAAGCGTTAACAAAGAAAGGGGGGAGGAATCTTAATCCTTTAAAAGTCTAATCAATACATGAAGTTTCTAGGTATCTTTGCCTGATTGGGTGAGATGCGTGGAGTTAGCAAGTTCCCCGATGTGTGAGAAAGAGAGGGGATTTGCAAGGTTAGCCGTTTTAGTATCGCGTACGGCTTTTAAATGTTCATTCTAAAGACAAAAGATAAGGGGCGGGTGGGAGCCCTTCCCCTTATCAACAGTCTAAAATCAATACGAGAGGGGAATATACATGAAAAACGCGATAAATGCAACGGTCGATAAAAATCCTTGGGCGCGACCTAAAATCCAGCCTAATGGCACAGCACAAAACCGCAACAGTGATGACATTGCTTTATGGAATGAGCTTGTGGATGCAGTGAGAGCTTTGGGGCAAATGAATGATTGGTCGAAAGCAGAGGTGGCGCGGCGCATAGGCATGCCGGATGGGACGTTTTCGCAATGGTATGCGGGCAGTTATGCGGGACAGTTGGGGAAGCAAAATGCAAAGGTTCAACAATGGGTTGAGGTTTTAAAGGAAACGGCGGGGTTTTTGGAGAAGATCCCTGAAAAACCAGCCTTTCAGAGGAATCGAATTGCCAGTGAGATTATTGATACTTTAACACTGGCACAAAGTACGGGGGATATGGTGATGATTACGCTTGATGCGGGCAGTGGTAAGACCGAAACTTGCCGCCATTATCGCTCTACCCGCCCGCATGTTTATCTGGTGACAGCAAGCCCGCATACGCGCAGTGTTCACGGTATTTTGAATGATATGGCAGCAGAATTGGAAGTGGTGGAATATAATCCCACCCGCTTAACGCGTGCGATTGGTAAGAAATTAGAGCGTGTTGGTGGCGGAACATTGTTGATTGTTGATGAGGCGCAAAATTTAACGGATGAAGCGATTAATCAGTTGCGCCACTTTGTTGATATCAATGGTACGGGGTTGGCTTTGGTTGGCAATGATGAAATCTCTGGACGGTTGGTTCATCGTCAAAATGGTCCCTCTTATGCACAAATTAAAAGCCGATTGGCGATGCATTTGAAACGGCGCAAGCCCTATAGTGAGGATATTGCAGCGCGCATTCATGATTGGGGGATTGAAGATGTTGGTGCGATAAAGTTTTTGACAGGGATAGGCTTAAAGGCTGGAGCTTTGCGGCAAATTGACAAAACCATGATGTTGGCACGCATGGCAGCGCTTGGAGATGGGTGTGAGGTGACTTTGAAACATGTCAAAGCGGCATGGAAAAACCGTGACGTGGAGGAATTGGCATGATCTCTTTATGCGACAAAGAATTATCCGATACGCTTGTTGGTCTTTATGACGATTATCAATGCGGTTTTGATATTGGAGAACAGCTTAAATTGTGTGTTGATTTGGCGTTATTGCTTGAATTGGAGTTGAGTGTTCATCGTTTGGGGGAGGCGGATGCGGTTTTGGAAGCTGAAGTTGCAGAAGTTTTGGCTGAGTGTGAAGGCTCTGATGCGGATGAGAGCAATCGTGTGATTTATATGGATTTTGGAGGAAGCAAATGATGGAACGTAACCCCTATATGGTGAGAGAGTGCTTGATTGCTTTGCGCTCTGCCTTTTTACAGTATGAGGTGAATGGCATTTTTATGCATGGACAAGATGTTCGAGAATTGAATGATTATTTGCGTCGTTTGGCAGGCTATAACCACGTTTTAGGTCATGAGCTTATGCGGTGTCGTTGGCAATTGAAAGCGGGATGTGCGCCTTCTTCAGGGGATGTTGTGCCATTTCGTCGGTTTCAAAAAACATAAGGAGGAAGTTGGTGATGAATCCACAAATTGAACTTGAAGGTACGCGTTATATGAAGGATGCGAAAGGAGCTTTGGTGCCGGTAAGTTTGATCCGCCCTGCGGATTTGTTAGAGGATGAAACGGTGCGCAAAATTATGGGTTTTGCGAAAGAGTTATCGGCAAGGATTGCACGTTTTAACAACCATACGATTGCGGATTTGAGTGATTTTGATAGCTTGCTTGCGCAAGAATATGGTGTGGAGCGGCGTGGCAAAAAGGGCAATTGTACTTACACAAGCTTTGATGGTTTGCAACGCATTAAGGTGCAGGTACAGGAAAGTGTTGATTTTGGACCGCAATTGCAAATTGCCAAAAGCCTTCTTGATGAATGTTTGAATGAATGGTCTGCGGATGCGCGCCCTGAAATCCGTGCGATTATTACGCGTGCTTTTAATACGGATAAAGAAGGCAAGGTGAATCGGGGCGAGATCTTTATGCTGTTGCGTTTGGATATTGATGATCCACGCTGGAAAGAGGCGATGCGTGCCATTCGTGAAGCGATCCGTGTGACGACATCTAAGGAATATGTGCGTTTTTATGAGCGCGATACATTAGAAAGCGCTTGGCGTGCTGTGACCATTGATCTAGCGAAGACATGAGGGGGGTGAGATGTCTTTAGCTGTCCTTCATATGGGAAAACGCGCGTTAGGTCTTGATGATGAGACCTATCGCGCACTGCTCTATCGCTTGACAGGCAAGCAATCGGCGAAAGATTTGAATTTTTCAGAAAAGCACTTGGTTATCGCTGAAATGAAAGCGTTTGGTTTTGAGCCGAATGGGAAGCGTTTAGAGGGTAAATATGCCAAGAAGTTACAGGCGCTCTGGATTGCTGGGTGGAATCTTGGCATTATTCGTGATCGTTCAGACAAGGCGTTGCTTGCCTTTGTGAAAAGACAGACAGGGATTGATCATGTTCGTTTTTTACGCGATAGCGATGATGCATGCAGAGCTATTGAGGCATTGAAAGGTTGGTTGCAGCGTGAGGGTGGGGTTGACTGGAGAGGAAAAAACCGCGAAGATTCATGGAGGAAGAAACCAAGCATTTCCATTTTGTGTGCCCAATGGAAGTGTTTAAATCCGGATGCTGTGTTTGATGTGGAATCTTTTCATCAAAGTGTTATGGCGTTAAGTGGTAAAGCTTTGGGTGAGATGAGTGGGGGCGATTTTAGAGAAGTGATGAATGTTTGGGGGCGGAAAATCCGTAAAGGTGTTAAAGGCGAGGGGTAAGCATGTATGCAAGAGGAAATCTATAGCGATTTTCCTGCCTTATTGCGTGAAATAGCTGATGTTGCGGGCAGTGAAGCAGCATGGAATATGATGCGGGCTTTTGGTGGACGAGAAGTTTATATACCCGGGCGTCTTGAGAGTGCGGATTGGTTGATTGAAATTGTTGGGTTTGAAGAGGCGCAGCAATTGATCAACCATTTTTGTTTTAATGGTTCGGGTGTGCGCCTTCTTATCCCCCTTGGCAGAGATGCTGAACGGCGGCAAAAAATGGTGCAAGCGTTGCAAAAAGGCTGGTCGGTTGATGCTGCCGCTGCTGTTTCTGGTATGCATGTGCGCACAGCCTATCGCTTGAAGAAGAAAATTTCTTTGCAAGAACCACAAGGTTTATTATTTCCAGAGTTTTATGAGTATTGAGAGTTTTGACTGACAGTGTCAGGCTTATATTGGGGGTTTGAAATCCGATAAACTGCGCATGGATTTTTATGCATTGAGTGGTTTGTTATGATTTCAATAGATGCCTCTTTTCTTCATCGCCTTGCACCTAAATTGGCGCATCATGCGCGCCAAGATTTTATTATTGTTGAAATGGCACGCGTGTTGCCTAAAGCTTTATCTTATGGCGGGATAACGACGCGTTTACGTATTGCCCATTTTTTAAGCCAATGTGCCCATGAGAGTGATGGCTTTTTTACCCTGCGTGAATATGCCTCTGGGCGCGCTTATGAGGGGCGGCGTGATTTAGGCAATGTCAACCCTGGGGATGGGGTGCACTTTAAGGGGCGTGGTTTGATCCAATTAACGGGGCGCAATAATTATCGCCGTTTTACGAAGTTTTGGCGCTTAGTCGATGAACAAGCTGTTGATTGTGAGGCTTTTCCAGAAATGGTGGAAAGATTTCCAGCAGCGCTTTGGTCTGCTGTTTGGTTTTGGCAAATGAAAGGCTTGAATAGGCTTGCTGATCAAGATGATTTACTCAGAATTACTAGAGCAATTAATGGGGGGAAAAACGGTCTTGTGCAACGTTTGACCTATTTAAACCGCGCTAAAAAGCTTTTGGGGCTTGGAGGCGAGGTGAAGGCATGAAACCTTCTTATCGTGGCTCTAGGCTCTATTTATGGTGGTCTTTTTGGTTTGCTTGGGGGGTTATTTTTTTGCTCGTTTCTGGTGGTTTGTGGGGGGCTCCGCATATTGTTGATATGGCGAGCATTTCTATTCCTTCGATGGTGGCGATTATTGTTGGCAATCTGGGGGTGCATCGTGGCTTTGGCTCGTTGGATTTTTCTAATAGGAAACATTCCCATAAGCGGCATAGCAGCTCCTATGATGGGGTGGAGATAACGAGGTGGGGAGATAAAAGCAATGTTTAGCCCACTTTCAAAACTGTCTTTTGGTCTGCTTTTTTTGGTCAGTGTGATGTTGGCGGCTTTTGGCTTTATGAAAGCGCAAATTTTAAAAGCGGAAAAGGCGCGTGATTTGTATTGGCAGTTGGAGATTGCCAAGGCTTCAGCACGTGCACTGCTTGTACAAGAGCGACAAAGACAAGCAGCGTTTGAAGCTGAGCATCAAGCGCAAGGGGTGATTTCGGCTTTGGAACAAAAGCTTGTGAAAATGGAGGAGGTCAATGGGAAGTTGCCGGTTACTGGCGGTGGCATTGGGCTTGAGCGTGTGCGCTTGCTCAACACACAAGCCGGTGGGTAGCCTTTCTTATCATTTTTTATCGGTTGAGTTGCCGCCTGTTGTTCGCATGGCGTGTGCCCGCCCAGCTTTATTGCCAGAGCGTGCTTTGAATGCGCGCGAAGTGGTGCATTATTGGAGCCGTGATCGTGCTGCTTTATTGATTTGTGAACAGCGTAGAAAAGCTGCGGAGCGGGCGATTTTAGGCAAAAGAGAGGGGACTTTTAAGTGAATTTGGATATCAGTGTTGCCAATGGCTGGTTGTCTTTATTGTTATCGGTTATTGCGATTTGTGGGGTTTTGAGAGCCTATTTTTCTTCCGGTGCGCGGGAAATGCTGAAAGATATGACAGTGCTTAAAGAGCGTGTGCAAAAGTTAGAAACAGAGATGGATTTTTTGCCTGATCGTGATGCGCTGCAAAGATTGGAAGTGAATATGGAGAAATTGAATGGTCGTCTCAACACGCTTTCTGCACAATTACAACCGGTGGCAGCCATTGGTGAGCGCTTGCAAGAGTTTTTGTTGGAGAATGCCAAGAAATGAAAGCAGATATGGATAAAATCATCCGTGAAGAAGCGCGGTTGATTATTTTAAAAGGGCTTGCTTGTGAGCGCAGTGAAACTTTATCGAGTGCGATGATTGAGCGGCTTTTATACAGTTATGGCATCAGGCGCGATCGCGATTTTGTGCATAATGAACTGGCATGGATGGAAGATCAAGGTGCTGTTACGTTAAAATGTGTGGGTTCGGTTTTTCTTGCGGCATTAACAGAACGGGGAGCGCGTCATTTAGACCGGAGCTTTTCCATTGAGGGGATTAAGCGGCCTAAACGTTCATCAATAAAAGACGAGGTGAAGGATGCGCAAGGTCGGGCGTGGACGTTTAACGGCGATTGATTTATTGCCGCAAGCTTGTGATCAAATTATTGCTGCTGCTGCTGAGGCTTTAAATGGGCGTGAGAAGACGCAAATGGCTATTTATGATGAGTTTAAAGCGGCTTTGAAGGCTTTACGAAAGGAAACGGGTCTCAACTTTTCTATACCCTCCTTTTCGAGTTTTAATCGTTATTCTTTGCGGCTAGCCGTGATGTCACGGCGCCTAGAACAGACAAGAGAAATTGCAGCAAGCCTCTCGCAGCGCTTTGATGCTAAAGCTTCTGATAATATCACTCTTTTGACGGCGGCAGCGATTAAGGAGTTGATTTTTTCCACGTTGAGCAGTGGGAAAAACCTTTCGCCAAAGGCAGCACAAGAATTGGCCAATGCGCTTAAAGGCGTGTTGGCGGCTGAACATTTGTCGACCACCAGACGGCAAAGATTAGAGAAGGATTTTACCACTAAAGCAAGTAAAGCGGTTGACGCAGCAGCGGCGGCGGCGGGGCTCTCAGAAGAAACAGCGCGAGCTATTCGTGCGCAGGTGTTGGGGGTAAAACATGGCTGAACAGCCCTTTTCAAAAAGTCATGGCTGTGAACATCAGAGTGGTTTTGATATTTGGCAGAGAAGTACTTTTCCCAAAGAGAGTGATCCCTTAGCGGAAGGCGTTTTGATGGCGCATCAACGGGCATGGATTGAAGATAAGTCCCCGTTAAAACTGGTGGAAAAGGGGCGGCGGACCGGCATTACTTTTGCAGAAGCTTTGGATGATACACTGATTGCGGCGGCGGCACGTGAAGCGAGGGGCGATAATGTTTTTTATATTGGTGACACCAAAGACAAGGGGCGGGAATTTATTGGCTATGTGAGCAATTTTGCTTCGGCAATTACGAGCCATAGTGGGGATGTTGAGGAATTTTTATTCTCTGATCAAAGGGCGGATGGTTCGACGAAATATATCTCTGCTTATCGGGTGCGTTTTGCTTCGGGGTTTCGGATTGAGGCGCTTTCTAGCCGCCCTGAAAATATTCGCGGACTACAGGGCATTGTGGTGATTGACGAGGCGGCGTTTCATCAAGATGTGCGCGCTGTTTTGGATGCTGTCAATGCTTTGCTCATTTGGGGAGGCAAGATCCGTGTGATCTCCACCCATAATGGTGTACTCAATCCTTTCAATGAATTGATCCGTGAAGCACGAGCAGGCAAAGTGCCTTTTTCGGTGCATTGTTACCCCTTTGGTGTCGCTGTTAAAAATGGCTTGTTTAAACGGGTTTGTGCCATGAAGGGGGAGGTGTGGAGTTTAGCATCTGAGCAACAATGGGAAGAGCAAATTCGTGCCTCTTATGGGGTGCGTTTGGCTGCGATGCGCCAAGAATTAGATGCCATACCAGCCGATCAAGAAGGGGCGGCTTTAACACGTTTGCAGATTGAAAATTGTTGCGCGCCTGACATTGCAGTGTTGCGTTTTGCTTGTGTGGATGATTTTAAAAATCAATCGGAACATCAACGAAGTGTTGCTGCTTTTGCTTGGTGTGAGAAGCATATAAAACCTCTTCATGCTGGGCTTGACCGGCGGCGCCAACATGTTTTTGGTGTTGATTTTGCGCGGAGTGGCGATGCGACATCGATTGTGGTGATGGAGGTGGGACAAGATTTGGTGCGCCGTGTACGGTTTATGGTGGAATTGCGCAATACGCCGTTTGATCAACAAAGAGAGATTTTATTTTATGGGGTGAATGGTTTGCCGCGTTTGATGGGCGGCGCGTTAGATGCGCGGGGCAATGGGGCTTATTTAGCCGAAAAAGCGGCGCAGCGTTATGGGGCTTGTGTGAAGGAAGTGCCCTTGTCACAAAGTTGGTATGGCAAGGAAATGCCGGCTTATTTAGAAGCTTTTGGGGATGGGTCCATTGTTTTGCCGCGCGATAGTGACATTGTTGCCGATCATCAAGCGCTTGCTTATGTCAATGGCATTGTGAAAATTCCAGACAATCATCGTTTTAAAGGCAGTGATGGTTTTATGCGCCATGGTGATAGCGCGATTGCTTGCGCTTTGGCTTATTTTGCCAGCCGCCAAACTCCTGAAATTTATGATTATACACCTGTGAGAGAGGCTTATCGTTTTGATGAAAGCTCGCTCTTTTCAACGCCTTTTTTTTCAACAATGCGATCAAAGATTTATTGATGGGATGATGAGATGGTAAAACTTTTAGATCAGTGGGGCAGGGCGCTGAATATCAAAGGGTTGGAGCGAGAAGTTGCAAGCCCTACCGTTGGCGGTGTTCGTGATGTATGGTCACAAACCATTGTCAGTGGTCTGACCCCTGCGCAACTTGCTGATATTTTGCAACAGGCAGCACGGGGGCATCCAGAGCAGTTTTTTCAACTTGCCGATGATATGGAAGAGCGTGATTTGCATTATCGTGCTGTGCTTGGCATGCGTAAAAATGCTCTCACAGGGGTGGAGCCTGGAGTGATTGCCGCAAGCAATAGTGCACAGGACAAAAAGATAGCAGATGCGGTGCGGGAAGTGATCAGTGCGCCTACCTTTGTTGATGATTATGTGACGGATTTATTGGATGCTTTGGGGAAAGGTTATGCGGTTGTAGAAACCTTGTGGGACAAGAGTGCCAAGGAATGGTGGCCGGTTGCTTGGAAATGGCGTGACCAGCGGTTTTTTCAATTGGATCGGCGGGATGGTTTTCATTTGCGTTTAAAAGAAGAGGGGTCTTTTAATGGAAGTGAATTGCCTGCTTATAAATTTTCTATTCACAGACCCAAGTTAAAAAGCGGTTTGCCTATTCGTTCTGGGCTTGCGCGGCTTGCAGCTTGGGCATTTCTCTTCAAGTCTTATACACTGAAAGATTGGATGGCATTTTTAGAAGTTTATGGCATGCCTTTGCGTGTGGGTAAATATGGGGCAAGCTCTTCTCATGAGGAGCGACGGGTTCTCATTCAAGCAGTGCGTGATTTATCCAGTGATGCGGCAGCGATTATTCCCAAAGAGATGGAGATTGAATTTATTGAAGCGGCAGGGGGCAGTGGCAATGCGGTGTTTGCTTCTAAGGCGGAATATTTAGATCGACAAATTTCTAAAGGTGTGTTGGGGCAAACCATGACGACGGATGATGGTTCGTCCTTTTCGCAAGCGCGCATTCATGAAAATGTGCGCCATGATATTGCCAGAGCTGATGCACGCCAATTAGCTTTAACGGCTAATCGTGATTTGATTGTGCCTTTTGTTGAGATTAATTTTGGACGCCAAGAGCGCGCCCCCCTTGTCTATTGGCCGATTTCGGAAAATGAAGATATTAAAGCGATTAGTGATGCACTGGAAAAACTTGTGCCCTTGGGTTTGCGTGTTGGGGCGCAAGAAGTGCGCAATAAGATTGGTTTTTCGCAACCAAAAAAGGAAGAGGATGTTTTAAAGGCTCCTGATAATGCGCTTGATGATGAGAGGGGAGAAAAGGCTCATGTTTGTGCTGATTGTGGAGGTGTTTTTGATGTTTCTGTGACAAGAGAGGACAAGGGTGCAAAAGAGCAGGGTGGAAAACATCACGACGAATTGGACCGACTTTCACAAGAAGCTTTAAGCGACTGGGAAGAGGACTTAGAACCCCTTTTAGAGCCTTTTAAAAAGCTTGTGAGAGAAGCAAAAAGTTATGAGGATATCCTAAAAGGCTTAGATGAATTGCTAGGTGAGATGGATCATCACGCATTAGCAGCGCGCTTGGCAAAAGTACAAATGATTGCACGTGGGCTTGGGTATCATGGATGAGGAACTTTTTAAAACCGCCCCTAAAGAGGTCACCCGTTATTTTGAAGCCAAGGCACTTGTTCCAAGCTTTGATTGGCGTGATATAGCACCAGAAGAACATGCCTTTTCCTTTACGGTGGCAAAATCGCTAGGCTATGATATTTTGGAGGATTTTAAGCGAGCGGTTGGAGAAGCCATAAAACATCAAGTTCCTTTTCAAGATTTTCAAAAAAATTTGATGCCGATTTTACAGGAAAAGGGTTGGTGGGGTAAAAAGACCAGCATTGACCCCAAAACTGGTGAAAAGAGCGTGGTGCAATTGGGCAGCCCACGGCGTTTAGAAACGGTCTATTGGGCCAATACCATGAGTGCGCATGCAGCAGGCGAGTGGGAGCGCACACAAAATAATAAAGAATTTTTGCCCTATCTCACCTATGCTTTGTCGAGTTCAGAACATAAGCGTTTAGAACATGAAAGTTGGGTGGGGTTTACGGCACCTGTTGATGATCCGGTTTGGGATTGGCTTTATCCACCCAATGGCTGGCGGTGTAAATGTAGTGTGCGACAGGTAAGCCGTTATGAAGCAGAAGATTTAGGCTATGAAGAGGGGGCAGAGCCACTTCATGTTGAAAAGCAGGTTTGGCACAATAAGCGAACGGGGAAAATTGAGAAGATACCAAAGGGGATTGATCCTGGTTGGCATTCTAATCCTGGGAAACATCGCGCGCAAAACTTAAGCAATTTTTTGAGTGATAAAGTCTCTGTGATGGGGGACAATGACAAACGCATTGCCATTGAAGATATTGTGGGTTCACCACTTTTGGAAGCCATGTTTGAAGGACATATGCCGCGTGGATTTATTCCCATTGCCCCAATGATCCAAAAGGTGCGTGATGTTTTTGCAGCGGAAAATTCTCTTATTCGCTTATCCGCAGACAGTGTGAAACATATTTTGTTAGAGCATCAAGCGCGTGATCTTCGCTTGGATGATTTTCGGGGCGCCATTCAAACGCTCATCCGCCCCCATGGCATTATCAGGCGAAAAGGTGTACCGAGCGTTGTGTTTTTGGGTGAAAATGATGGGGTATGGTGGCGCTTAGCAGTTAAATTCGTGGCAAGCAAACAAGAATGGTGGTTGACCTCCATGCATAAAAAAAGCTCTAGAGAAATTGGACGCTTATTGGATGCGGCTGAAAAAAAGGGCGAGAGGTTGTTGTAAAGAAAACAACAGGAAGAAAGTCTTTTGTTCTTAATGGAAAAGAGGCGAGGAAAATGAGAAGGCGTGGAGGGCGGTCAACTCCTCGCAGATCCGGTAAAACCGTCCTGGTATAACTGGCTCACGCCTCGCGGATAATGTAACAGTTTAAAAGTTTAAAAGCAATCTTTAAAAAAACGGCTTGAGAGGGGCTTTTTTTGTATAAGACGATAAATTGTACCTCTAACTTCACAACGGCGCTCTATCGCCTTTGAAGTGCCTTTGAAAACGATTTTATGGGATGGTTTGGCACGGGGGTTTCTCTCACAAGGAGAATAATAGGGAAAAGAGTGCTTTTTTGAGAAATGCTCTTTTGACTGACAGTGTCAGACTTATAGTGGGAGTAAGTTTCATGCATTGTATTGCCAATGACAATTGTAAAGCAATAGGCAATGTTTATGGAGCAAGAATTTCACGAAAATGGCGAAGATGGGCATGCTGAGATATGTCATGACGAGACATTTCATGCCGCGTTAATAGATCTTTGCCAAGACGTTACCGTTAGCCAAGCGCCTGAGTGGGTAGAGCTTTTGCCCAAAGCGCCGCATGTGAAGGCTCGTGATGGACGACAATGGCATTATCGTCCGCAAACCATTTTAAAAGCTTTTGCAGCCAATAAAGGACCGCTTGTGATTGATTATGAGCATGGGCAACATCACCGTGCGAGAAATGGTCTAGAAGCACCTGCCAGTGGCTGGATTGAAGAATTAGCAGAGCGGGATGGTGCGATTTGGGGGCGTGTTAAATGGACCGATATGGCCGCTAAAAAGATTATTGCCCGAGAATATCGCTATCTTTCGCCGGAGTTTCGCCATTCGAAGAAAGGTGAAATTTTAAATTTAGCCGGTGCTGGTTTGGTGAACCGTCCAGCCCTTGTCATGACGGCTTTAAGCCGTGAACAGCCTTCCCCTATAACTTTGATGGAGAAAATGATGGATTTGACAGCCATTGCCAGTGCACTGGAGCTGGCAGAAGATGCTAAAGCGGATGAGGTTTTAGCAACGCTTAAAGCGCGCGAAAAAGAACGCGCGGAATTAAATGCCCAATTAACAAAAGCGCGAGAAGATTTAGCGCTTTTGCAAGAAGAGCAAAAAAACAGTGCCATTGAGAGTCTTTTAGATAAGACCATTGAAGAGGGCAAGATTTTGCCGGCTGCTCGCGAGGAATATCGTGCGCTCTGTAGCCTTGAAGGGGGCGTGGAACATTTTAAAAGTTTGGTTGAGAAGTTGCCGGCGCTTGCCGCTAGAAGTCCTTTGGAGACCTCTTGTCTCAAGCAAGAACCAAAGCTTGCGCCAGAAGAGGTTGCCCTTGCGGCACGCCATTACCAGGAAGAGCAGAAGAAAAAAGGCTTCGACATCACCATTAGCCAAGCAGTTGAGTATATTTGCGAACAAAAGGAGCGCCAATCATGAGTACGATGATTTTGATTAAATCTTTTCGCGCCATAGATGTGATTTCACCTTATTGCATTGTTGCAGCGCGCACTGAGGGAATGGTGGCAACGGCTTCTGGTAAGGGTGATAAATTATTAGGGACTGCAGGGTCTTGTGAAGCCAAGGCTGGTGAGATGATTGATGTTGGCCAATGTGGTTGGGGCGAAGTGGTTTGTGGAGGCAATGTTTCTTTTGGTGATTTTTTGACCTCTGACCCCAAAGGACACGCCATTAAAGCGGAAGCCGCAGATCGCACCATTGGTATTGCCATGAGTGATGGTTCTGCTGGTGATGTTATTTCTTTTAAAATTAATTAATCGAGGCTTATGATGAACAGACCTTTTCCCATTGATCCAACACTCACCGCTATTGCTATTGGTTATCGCAATCCAGCTGGCTCTCTTATTGGCGATAGAGTTTTGCCACGCGTTTGTGTTTTAAGTGAGGTGTTTAAATATAGTGAATTTCCCTTAGCGGAAAATTTTACCGTGCCTGAACTTGAGGTTGGGCGAAAAGGGCGCCCGAATGTGGTGGAATTTTCTGCCTTTGAACGGGAAGCTAGTGTTAAAGATTACGGACTTGATGATCTCATCCCCAATTCAGATATTGAAGCAGCGGCACGCGCACGGGCAGAGCGACGCTCTCGTTATAACCCCGAAAAGACAGCGGTAGAAGGTCTTGCCAATTTGCTAGAATTTGGGCGTGAAGTGCGTGTTGCAGCCCTTGTGCAAAGAAGTGAAAATTACGCACCAGAGCGGGTGATTACGCTTAAGGGTGAAAATAAATTTAGCGATTATGAGAAATCTGATCCTTATGCTGTTTTAGATGAGGCGATGGATAAAAGTCTCGTCTATACACCCAACACCATTGTTATGGGCAAAGTTGTTTGGTCAAAACTCAAACGTCATCCCAAAATCATTAAAGCCGTTAAAGGGGGTGGCACTGCTGATGGTTTTGTCACCAAGGCGCAATTTGCTGATCTGATGGAAATACACTCTGATCGTTTACTCATTGGTGAATCGCAAGTGAATTTGGCCCGCAAAGGACGCGCGGCACAATTGGCACGCGTTTGGGGCAATAAGATTGCTCTGCTTTATATTGATCCTACCAAACAACAGGCAGATGGTTCGGTGATCAGTTGGGGCTTTAGCGCCCAGTTAGGCGAGCGTTTGTCTGGAGTGATCCAAGATCCAGATATCGGCTTGTCGGGCGGTAAACGGGTGCGTGTTGGTGAACGCGTTTGTGAATTGGTCGCCGCAAAAGATGCCGGTGTTTTGTTGCAAGAAGTTGTCTAAGGGAAACTTTTAAACATGGCTTATGCAAGCAAAAGATTGATTGAAGAGCTCTGGGGCGTTGATTTCTTGACCGACTTATGTGGGATGGATGAGAATTCTGATCCAGTTCTTTTAGAGCAAGCCATTGGTCTTGCGCTTGAACAGGCAAGTGGTGAGATTGATGTGCATCTGTCTCATCGCTACTGTGTTCCCATTGTTGGACAGCCAGCGGCTCTGGGTATGATCTGTGTCAATATTGCTGTTTATAATTTAGCCATACGCCATACGGCACTGACCACCACCATTGAAGATCGTTACAAACAGGCGGTTGATTTACTGAAACGCATTGCCGAAGGCAAAGCGGGTTTGGGTGTGGATGAACCTAAAATTATGAGCGAAGATGGACCGGTTCGTGATGGGGCTTTTTTTCATGCCAAGCCGCGTTTGATGGGAAGATAATATGTCTGTTGCAACCCATATTGAGATTAAAGAGATGGGGCTTGAAGCGGCTTTATCCTTTTTGCAAAAGGGAGCTGATAGCTCGATGGGGACTTTGGCACAAGGGGTTGGGCGTCTCATTCAAGAAAGCACAAGGCGGCGGATTCAAAGTGAAAAAACGTCTGCCCAAGGAGAGAAGTGGAAAAACAATTATGCCCGCACCTCCATTCTTTATGCCAGTGGGGCGCTTTCACGCTCCATTGATATGAAGGCTTCACCAGAACAGGTGATTGTGGGCTCTGGGTTGGTTTATGCGCGGATTCATCAATTGGGTGGGGTTATTCGCCCGAAAAATGGCAAGACACTGCGCTTTTTTCTTAAAAGCGGCAATGCACACCGCTTTATTTGTGTGCATCAAGTGACCATGCCCGCACGCCCTTATTTGGGGCTTTCAGAGCACAATAAAGTGGAAATTGTCAAAGCGACAGAAGATTGGCTGGAAAGGGTCTTTTCATGAGTCAAACGATCACACAAGCAGGGCGCATTAATCAGTTTCGTGAAGCGGTGATACGGAGCCTTAAAGGCGCTTTACCGGATGTGCGTGATTGCGGCTGTCAATTTGGACGTTTTAACTTAGAAGAGCTTGAAACACAGATGCTGGTGGCTCCAGCAATACGGGTTGCGGTGTTAGAAAGCCGTTTGAATCCTGTAGCAAGTGGGCACATGAGTGCGGATCTTCATTTAGGGGCTTTTATTATTACCACAGGTAAAGAGCGTGATGTTTCCAGTTGGCTTTTAGCAGAAGCCATTGCGGTGCTTTGTCATAGCGGGCAATTGTGGGGACTAACGCATTTGAGTGCCCCGCGTGAGGTGCAAATTGAACCGATTATCTCTGCGGCGATTAAGCAGCGTGGTGTATCGATAAGCGTGGTGGAATGGCACCAAGATTTGCATCAGTTGGGACAGGATATTTTTTGTGATGAGGGACAACTCAAAAGTGGTTTGATTTCATGGGACAATGAGGTGGGGGCATGAATGATGCACATCTCTTAAGTGATACCTTTCGACAAATCATGAAGCGTCTTGATGCGCTTGAACGCTGTCTTGCCAACCAGCACATGATCGGGCGGGTTGTGCAAGTTGATGGTCATAGGGTGCGGGTGAAACTTTGCGAACAGGGTTCCAATGGACAAGCGGTTTTATCGCCTTGGCTACAAGCGCAAGAAGCGGCGGGGGCTGTTTCCAGCAATATGCCTTTCAATGTTGGTGATCCGGTGCGGTTGTTGAACCCCCATGGCGAAATTGGTTCTGCCTCTCTGGTGGTGCGCGATAGCTATAGTGAGGATGCGCCTAATCCCGCACGCTCGCCGCAAGAGTTGGCGCTCTGTTATGCCGGTGGCGCTTTGCGGATGACAAAAGATGAACTTATTCTCTCCCATGGGGAAAACCAAATTCATTTGAGTGCACAAGGTTTGGTGCTTTCTCATCAAGCAACCCGTGTTGAATTAACGGGCAGTGTGCACATTCAAGCAGAAGATTTACAGCATAATCAAAAATCTGTTGGCGCAAGCCACAAACACGGTGGGGTCAAAATGGGTCCCTCCACAACCTCTTCCCCCCTTTAAAGGAGTTTTATCATGCGTGAGAACACTTATGTTATTTTAACCAATGCCGATTTTGTTGCAGGCAAGCGTTCACCGGGCAAAGGTGAGGAAATTTGTTTAAGTGAGGAAGCGGCTAAATATCCGTTGCTGCTTGGTCAGATCGCTGAAAAACCAGCCCCTGTTGTTTCTGCGCCCCCAACTGTTTCTACCACAAAGACAAGCAAAGGAGCTTAAAGCATGCGGTGCGGGATGAGCGAAAAGGATGGCTCTCTTTTATATGGCTTTGCGCATTGCCAACAGTCACTTCGTAAATGTCTGACGACAAGGATTGGGACACGGGTTTTGCGTCGTCATTATGGATGTGATGTTGGAGCATTCCAAGATGCCAATGCTGATCCTGCGACGATGATGCAGCTTTATCAAGCAATTGTTGAAGCACTCGATGATCCAGAGTGTGGAGAGCCTGGGTTCTCGTTGCAGAGGATTGATCTGACAAAAGCAACGCGTGAAGGCACGTTCCATTTTGTTTTAACGGGTGTTTTTTATCCCAATGGGCATTTGGGAGATTGGTCACACCAAGAGCCAATGAGCATCAATTTAGAGGTTGGTGATGACTGAGTTTGAACCTTTATCCTTTTCACAGATTCCCCCTCCACAACTCCCTCTGCCACAAATTATTGAAGAGCTTTCTGTTGAAGCAATTTTAGAGCAAAAGATCACGCGTTTGACTGAGCTTTTTGCAGCGCATCATATTCCTTATAATGTGGAAAAGACGGCTTATGATCCGGTTGTCATTCAATTGCAAGCGGCGGCTTATGAAGAGTTGCTATTGCGCCAGCGAATTAATGAAGTAGCGCGGGATAATTTACTCACATTTGCCCATGGAACAAGTTTAGATCATTTGGGGGATTTTCATGGGGTCACGCGCCTTTTGGATGAAGATGATGAGCGTTTGCGCCGCCGCATTCGCTTGAATAGACAAGGACATTCCACAGGTGGCACAGCGCCACGTTACCAATATTTTGCCCTCTCAAGCGATATCCATGTCAAAGATGCTTTTGTTTATCGTGAGGGTAAAAGTCCGCTTATTCATGTTGCGCTTTTTAGTGACGCTCCTTCAGGGGTGGCTGATGAGGCTTTAATTGCAAAGGTGCAAGCAGCCCTTGATGCCCCCCATGTTAAAATGACCAATGACCACATCCTTGTAAAAAGCGGGGTACAGCGGATGATCAATGTTTCTGCTGATTTTTGGTTGTTACCGGATGAAGGCTCCTTTGTTTTGGAAAGAGCGGAGCAGAATTTAAGAGCAGAATGGGCGCGTGCGCAAAGGCTTGGGCGTGATTTGTCTTTAAGTTGGATACTAAGCCGCTTGATGGTTGAGGGCGTTCACCATGTGAACATAACGCAACCTTTTGAGGATATTTTGGTCGCACCTGATGAAGCAGTCGCACTAGGGGATATTGTTTTGTTTGAACGGGGGCGTGCTTATTGATGCTTTCCTCACTTTTGCCCCCGAATTCGAGCTTGTTTGAACGTTGTTTTGCAGAAGCAATGGCTCTTGAACTTCACGTTAAAACGGCACTCGAAGAAATACCCCGCGCGAAATTTATTACGCGTCCGCCTTCTTGGTTGCCCTTTTTAATTGATGAATATGGCTTACAAGAATTAACCCCTTATTTCTCTAACCTTTATGATTTAATTGATCAGGGTCTTGCATGGCAAAATATTCGCGGCTCCCTTGCGGCAATAGAGATAGGGCTTGAATGGCTAGGGATTTCGGCACGCTTTCAACCCGCCTGGACGGGGCGAGCATGGTGGAATTCCTTTCAACTTGATTTTGATCAGTTGCCTGAACGCAAAAGCCTTGAAGCTATTGAAGCGATTACCGACCTTTCCAAAAGTTTGCGCTCTGATTTTCGCCGTGGGACCTATGGTTATGATGTGCAAGCTGTTGAATGCAATATGTCACGGTTTGATGACAGCATGTTGGAATATGAAAGCGGTGTTCACTTAACAGCTGGGGACACTTTGTTTTCCTTTGGACGCACAACAGAGATCAATCACACGCTGGAAAAAGAAGAAGGCAAGCTTATTGGCAATTGGATAGATGACTTTGACGAGGAGTTAAGCTGGAACCAAATTGATTACCCTTGGGATTTGGCAAATTTTCCGTGGTGTTCGGTCAAAAAACATGAACGCGATATACTCATGGCAGAGTGGTTTAGCAACCGCACGCTTTATCTCGTGTTAAGAGACAGCCAAAATAGCGTGATTGGGTATCGCAGATGCTATGCTGTAGCACCTGTCGAACAAGCTTTGGATGGTGTTTACAGCCATTGTGGCGGCAGATTCCAGCCCTCCTCGATGGGCACGGCGCTTTTTCTGGCAGCACGCACAGATTTTCACGATGTTGACGGGAAACAAGCAGCGTTTGTTTCCATTCTCGTTCATGGCTCTCTTGCACAACAAACCCCTCCTGGCAAGCTTTGGTTAGGGGCTGATGAGCTAAATGGCGGTGTAGAGATACTCAAAACACCTATCAATATTCCTTTGCGTGCTGATGTTCGCGAACAATTCAAAATTTTATTGAGGTTTTAACATGAAGCATGAAAGTGGTTTACCCTTTGCAATTGACAGATCTCGCGGCAAAGAGGAACAACAAAGCGTGGTGTTTTATGGCACGCGTCCCTTTATTCAAAGTGGTGAACTGAATGAAGTTCAAACCATCATCAGGGGACGGCATGACCGCTTGGGGCGCCTTGTGGCACAAGAAGGAGACCGCGTTGAACGGGCTGATGCTTTTGTCAATAAAGAGACAAAGACCGTCACTTTAACGGATGGCAAGATTTATATCGCAGGCGATATTTTCCCCGTTGCACCCGCTGTACTCAACAATGTTGCCATGATTGGGCGTGTGGAAATTGGTGTAAAGCTACAAAAGAAATGGGTGACATATGAGGATGATCCAGAGCTGTTGGGGCAAGTTGCCGGCAGTTTGGCAGAAGGAGAGCCCGGAGCGGCACGCGAAACAGCAAAACTTGTCTGGGCTCTCAAAGATGATGAGCAGCAAGGGGCTTTCTTTCCGGTCTATATCTTACAAGATGGCGTTTTGATTGATCAAAAATCGCCCTCACTCCTTGAACCGGCCATGCAAGCTATTGCGACGTACGACCGCGCCCATGGGCATTATATCGTGGGGGGATGCCGTGTAAGTGCATTGGGAGCCAATAACGGTTGCCAAGTCTTTAGTATTCAAGAAGGAGAAGCCAATATCAATGGCTTTAAACGCAAACGCTTAGCGGCTTTGCGTCATGAAGAACTCGAG
>NZ_JBHIPC010000096.1:0-3163 GCF_042195765.1 Bartonella sp. AP3QHHD | reverse complement strand
CAACTTAAACAGTGAGATAAAGCAAGAAGAAGCGATTGAGATGTTAGCGCAACATCTTGTGACGCGTCCCGTGTTTGAAGCATTGTTTGAGGGCAATGAATTTGTACAAAACAATGCCATTTCGCAAGCAATGGAAAAAATCTTAACAGAACTCGATAAAACAAATATTGAGGAAGAATCCAAAGAATTACAAGAGTTT
Source organism: Bartonella sp. AP3QHHD (assembly GCF_042195765.1). Classification (NCBI taxonomy): domain Bacteria; kingdom Pseudomonadati; phylum Pseudomonadota; class Alphaproteobacteria; order Hyphomicrobiales; family Bartonellaceae; genus Bartonella; species Bartonella sp. AP3QHHD. Next base: position 2,964 of record NZ_JBHIPC010000096.1, on the reverse strand, counting down.
TATGACAGCGTAAAGTTCCGTGCCTCTGGCATTACCGAACCACAGGCAAGACAAAATCTTATTATCAAACTTTACGAAGATTTTTTTACCAAGGCGTTTAAGAAAACCACGGATAGGCTTGGCATTGTTTATACGCCCGTTGAGGTTGTTGATTTTATCATTCATTCTGTTGATGATGTGTTGCGTAATGAATTTGGAAAAAGCTTAGGGTCACGTGGAGTTTCTATTCTTGACCCTTTCACTGGAACGGGTACCTTTATCACAAGGCTTTTACAATCAAATCTCATAAAACCAGAGGATATGGAATATAAGTTCCGTCATGATATCCATGCCAATGAGATTGTTTTACTGGCTTATTACATAGCTGCCATTAATATTGAATCAACTTATCATAGTCTTATGAAAGGAGATTACATCCCTTTCAAGCATATTGGCTTAACCGATACGTTTCGGATGCTGGAAAAACAAGATTTGATGAAAGGTTTATTAGAGGAAAACAGTGAATATTTAGAGCATCAAAAAAATTTGAATATTGAAGTGATCTTTGGCAATCCTCCTTATTCCGTGGGACAGAAAAGTGCTAATGACAATGCTAAGAACAGTCCTTATCCGCTATTAGATAAACGCATCAGTGACACGTATGCTGCTCAATCGAATGCAAATCTTATGCGAAATCTGTATGATAGTTATATCCGTGCCATTCGCTGGGCTAGTGACCGTATAAAAAAACGTGGTGTTATTGGTTTTGTTTCTGGTTCTGGTTACATAGAAAAACCAGCAATGGACAGTTTACGAAAATCTTTAGCCAAAGAATTTACAAGTATTTATGTTCTCAATCTGAGGGGTGATATTCGTAAAAATATGTTAAGCAATGGGAAGGCTCAAGAAGGACAGAATATTTTTGGTAGTGGTAGTATGACTGGTATTGCCGTGACATTATTTATCAAAAATCCCAATGTTTCTGGAGATTGTAAAATTTATTATCATGACATTGGTGATAATCTTACGACAAAAGATAAACTTTTTGCACTTAATTATTTGGGTAGCATTAATGGTGTCACAAATAAATCAAGTTGGAAAATAATTATACCAGATAAACATGGTGATTGGATAAATCAACGTGATGAGAGTTTTGAGACATTTATAGTCTTAGGGTATAAAAAAGAACACGATAAAAAGCTGTTTGAAATTTTTTCTTGTGGTGTCGTAACCAGTCGTGATGCTTGGGCATACAACTCAAGCCGTAAAGATTTAGCAAAAAATATGAGTGATATGATTGCTTTCTATAACAGCGAAGTAAAACGTTTTAATGATACGCATCCACATGCTGACCGTAAAACACGTAACAATATTGTAAATGATTTTGTTAATACAAATGCTGAAAAGATCAGTTGGAGTCGTGCACTTAAACAAGAGTTGGTAAAAGGAAAGGTTTTTGAATTTGAAGAAACTCGCCTTATTCAAAGTCTTTACCGTCCATTTACACAACAATGGCTCTATTATAATCGTACTTTCAATGAAATGGTTTTACAAATGCCGCGTATATTCCCTATGAGAAAAGCGGTTGATAATAGAGTAATACAAGTTACAGGCATAGGAGCAAGAAGTGGTTTTTCTGTTTTGATGAGTAAGGATTTACCTAACCTTCACGCAATAGATACAGGTCAATGCTTTCCACTCTATATTTACGAAGATAGCATGGTATCAAAAGATAAAAACAAGGAACAATCCCATTTATTTACAAACTCTATAGAGGAAAACAAAACAGCTGGTTTACAGAGGCGTGATGCCATTACAGATGAGGGACTAGCGCATTTTAAAGCTGCTTATCCTAATGAAAAAATCTCTAAGGATGATCTATTCTATTATGTTTATGGGATTTTACACTCAGAAGATTATCGTGCCCGTTATGCTGATAACCTCTCTAAAGAGTTGCCTCGCATCCCTTGTGTAAAAAGCGCTGAAGATTTTTGGAAGTTTGTTAATGCTGGACGTGAACTAGGGCATTTGCACGTGAATTATGAAACTGTAGAGCCTTATCCAGTGACCTTTAAAAAGGGTAATCCAAAACAAACAGAGATCTCTAATCCCGAAAAATTTTATTACGTTACAGAAATGAAATTCGCAAAAATTAAGAATAGTAAGGAAAAGGATAAATCTACAGTTATTTACAACAGCAATATCACAATAACAGACATCCCTCTTGAAGCTTATGAGTATATCGTTAATGGTAAACCCGCTCTTGAATGGGTTATGGAGCGTCAATGTGTAAAGACTGATAAAAAGAGTGGTATTGTGAATGATGCCAATCACTATGCTGTTGAAACCGTTGGCAACCCTGCCTACCCTCTAGAGTTATTTCAAAGGGTTATTACCGTAAGTTTAGAAACAATGAAGATTGTTAAGAACTTACCAAAATTAGAAATAAGAGAAACTGAATAAGCTTATTAAAGCATGCTCACATAATGAGTGTGATAACCTTACAAGCGGTATAAGGTCTTATAACCATAATCTATACCTCTTTTTGTTAAGTTGCTTACATATAATCCTGAAAGGATAGTCTATATGCGTTATTCTAAAAAGAAGAAACTTGCAATTTTAGATACTCTTATTTGGATTGCCTTTAAAAGATTATATCGTAATCTAAAATGATAGCTTTGTTTAAAGAGGGTTATGTATATTCACTTTTCTTATAGGTTTTGAAGGTATAAAAACCGTCAAAACCCCTTCAAAACGTATATTATTAGTTGAATTTATAGGTTGTGTTATCAATAGAGGTTGTTTTTTAAGATCTGTAAAATATTAACACATTGAAAAATAACGTTTTTACTTTTTATCGTTTTTTTATCTAAAAGAGGCAACCGTCAAAACTCAAAAACCCGTCAAAACTCATAACCATAATGGTCTTGATAGCATTTATTATGATTATAATCCCTTTCTTTTGAAAGGCTTTAAAGGATCACA
>NZ_JBHIPC010000095.1:0-3765 GCF_042195765.1 Bartonella sp. AP3QHHD | reverse complement strand
TGCATTATGTGAAACACCCATCTTCTTCGCAAACGCACGAACCGATAGACCCTTACGATTCTTCTTATTCATAGTTGCTCCTTGCTTTTTCTCTGCCATAAGAAGTAAGAGTTTACGGTGTTACGAATGATTGACAATCGGGTATAATCGGGTATATATTCCGGTATGAAAACAGATACACTCCAAATTACACAAGAATTGTTGGCTCTCATTGCTGAAATTGATGAGTTCAAAGGGGCATGGCGCGCACTTGGTACTCTTGCCCCTGAAAGATTGAACGCCCTTCGCCATATTGCTACTGTTGAAAGTATTGGATCTTCTACACGCATTGAAGGGAGTAAGTTAACAGACCGCGAAATCGAACAGCTTTTGGTAAACTTAGAAATTAAACGTTTCAAGAGTCGTGATGAACAAGAAGTTATCGGTTATGCCAAGGTTATGGAAACAATCTTTCAATCTTGGAGTGATATTTCTATTACTGAAAATCATATTAAACAACTTCATCGTGATCTTTTGTGTAATAGTGAGAAAGATCAACGACATCGAGGTGAATATAAGACTTTACGCAATGATGTAGCAGCATTTAATTCTCAAGGGAAAATGGTTGGCATTGTTTTTGAAACAGCTACACCATTTGATACACCATACCGAATGCAAGAGCTTATTACTTGGTTCAATAAAACCAATGAATTAAAGGATCTTCATCCTTTACTTACGATTGGTATTTTTAATGTAACATTTTTAGCTATTCATCCTTTTCAAGATGGAAATGGACGTTTAAGCCGTATCTTAACCACCCTTCTTTTGTTACAAAAAGGTTATGTTTATGTATCATATTCATCACTTGAAAGCATTATTGAGAATAATAAAGAAAGCTATTACTTAGCTCTGAATCAGACTCAAAAAACAATTTATACTAAAACACCCAATTGGGAGCCTTGGATACTCTTTTTTTTACGTGCTCTACAAAAACAAAAACGCCAATTAGAAATAAAAATAGAGAGTGAAAAAAATGCTCTTTTTTCCTTATCTGAATTGGCTCTTAATATTCTTGATTATGTGCGTAATCACGGACGTGTTACAACCCGCGATATGGTGCGTGAGGTTGGTGCAAGCCCTAATACACTTAAAGTAACTTTTACATCATTAGTTGAAAAAGGTCTTTTGATACGTCATGGTGGTGGACGATCAACTTGGTATAGCGCACCTTAATTTTATTGCCTTCTTAACCACCTCCCCATTTTGAGAACGGGGAGGAGAGTTCTGTTTTTGAACTTAAGCAACCTTTTTAATGGGGCTCTCCAAATCAGGTTCATAAGCTTTCAACAAAGGCTCCATAATCGGAGGAGGTTTTAAAGACCCAAAATTTGTAATCATTGCTAAAATCCTGAGTGCATTTGGCGATTCATCTTGAAGTTTTAAAATCACAGCTTCTTCTATTGCATTCATGGTCTCAATGAGGGCATTAAAAGTCTTATCTTCAACATCATCACGATCAGAAAACTGATACAATGCCATCCACAAATCACATAAGAAGTCTATACTGGTATTCATTGCACACCTCCATGGATTTGTTCTCTCAAACAAGCTAATCCTTTTGGTGTAATTTTTGTTGAAGGGAGCACTTTTTCTGTACCATCAGGTCTTTGAATGGTAATAGCAGGACAATCCATAAATCCTTTCTTGATCTTGTCCTGATAAGGTAACAGTGGCGCTCCTGGAGCACGCCGATACACCCAATCATGTTTACGCAAGTAATCAGTTAAATCCTTTGGTCGTACCTCTAACATCTTTGCTGCTTCTATCAAACCGAACAGCCCATCAGAACGTTTTAAACCTTCCAAAGCCTCTGCTTTTGGAGCTAATTTAGCAATGATATTGTCTTTCCGCTCGTTTTCATCTTTTAAATGCGTTAAGACACCAAGCATTACTGCTGGACTGGAGTAGTCAATCGATTGAACATAGGATTGCTTTATCTCGCCCCTACGCCATGCAACAAATAATTTAATAAGCATATAACGGACTTGAGAAGATTTTTCTGTATTCGATAATGTCGCAATCAATAACGCCTGCTCTTCGTTAAGCCAATATTCTGTTACGTTATTGCCCTTTATTACGTGCGCCACAGTGGCGCACCTCCCAAACCGTTCTATTTCTTGCATATTTCTTGTAATTAATTTTCTAACGTCACGTGTACGAACAAACCCTAATTTTTCTGCTAAATCCACATCGCGAACACGAGGCTCGTTTTCGACTTCTCGTAATTTGATTAATTTGTCTTTATTGATAGGTAAGTATGTGCTATTATTCATTGTAATTGACCTCTTTCAGGTTAGTTAGATGTAAAGCGTTAGAGAGAGTTTTTGCGGACTTATGCTCTAGCGCTTTTTCTTTTTTGAGAATGTTAATTATTTCAGATGAAAGAGAGCGATCATTCTCAGTCGCCCGATTAAACAACCACTCCTTTAATGTATGTGGCATATTTATTTTATATTGGATCGTTTTCATTTTACCTCCATATGCACATATTTAGTACCATAAATGTACCTTGTGTCAAGTGTATTTTAGGTATATTTTAGGTGCATGACAAAAAAAGATCGTGTGCAATTTAAATTTCTCATTCCAATTGAACTGAAAAATCAATTGGAAGAGCTTGCTGAGGCAAATCATCGTAGCCTTACGGGTGAAATTCTTGCTCGTTTAGAAGATTCTGTCCGCACTACCGTTACATTAAATCACCTACTGGCAATGAATTCAGAAGATCTCAAAAAGCTCCTTGAACAACTACTCGTGAATAAAAAACAATAAGATGCCACACATAGCCCCCTCAGAACGCTTTAAGCCTTCAAGCGCTTCTGCTTTTGGTGCTAATTCTGCAATAACATGATCTTTCTGCTCTATTTGACTTTGTAAGTGATTCAAAACACCAAGTAATGCCTCCGGTTTAGAGTAGTCAACTTGTGGTGTGGCTACCTGTTTTTCTAATTCTTGCCAGCGGTCAATGATTTTGGCTCGTAAAGCAGTGCTGTAACCAGAAACAAGAATTAAACATTCACGTTTGGGTAAATTATAACAAGGGCGTGTTTTTCCTTGTTCATCAATATAACTGCTTAAAAACTTAGCCGGCTCAAATTTGAGCTCGCTAAATATTTGTTTAATGTCTCGCATAACATTTTTATGCTTCTTACTACATACCCCCGCAATTTCACGACTCGACATAGTCTGAGTGGTAGCACTATTAGCAACACTTTCTGTAATTTTTATAAGAGTGTTCATTATGAACTCATAGATGTTAGAGGTTTTCATTGATACCTTTAAAAGGTATCGGGTGCTGAAAACACGGCATCTAGTCCGTCGTTACGCTTTCCCCATAAGGGTATTGTATAGCGTAACTACACCCGATGAGGTCATTATACACTTGTCGCATATAATGAGTCAAAGCCTTTGCAATGCACAGAAGATCGATTATTTCGGCAATCAATCCGCTAGATGTTTTAAGGTGTTTTCAGGCACCTGATTCGAAAATATATATAAACGCAACAATGTCAAGAATAAAAATAATTTTTATCTAAAAATAATCGCGTACTGTACAGTACACACACTGAAATCATTATTTATCAATGAGTTAAGTGTACAATGTACAGTCAATTTGAAAATTCTATCGCTAGCGATAGTTCGCGCTCGCCTGCCCCGCAACGAAGCCAACCCGCTGAGAAGTACCTTTTGCATTGATTTTATTGATTTTTTTATGAAAAAACAAAGCAT
>NZ_JBHIPC010000094.1:0-4862 GCF_042195765.1 Bartonella sp. AP3QHHD | reverse complement strand
ATGATTGTTAATATTGACAATGGTGCTGCCTTCTTCACGCCCTGGAAGAAGTTCGCTTTGAGCGTGCGCTGAACTCAAACGATTGATCTGATCAAGCCCCTGTTCAATATCGCGCATGTTCAGAACATGACCTTGAAGCCCAGGAAAAGCACTCCATACAACATTATTATAACGAGACGTCGGTGAACCATTATAGTAAATCTCTGAAAGCTTGCCCTCAATGACAACAAATTTGAGCGTCTTGCTGTTTTTAATATCTTGATCAGGAATGTAAAAACGCGCCGTTACATAGCCTTGATCCAAATAAACTTTGGTTAACTTCTTGATTAAAAGCTGGATATCAAAAAGACCAATACATCTTCCAACATAAGGCTCTGTTACAGCTGATATAAAGCGCTTTTTGACATGATGCACTCCCTCAACAACAACAGCATGAATTGGAAAACATTGCTTCCCACCCAAAAGCGTTTCTGGATTTTGCTCTGAAGGCGTCTTGATCCTTTTAGGCGTTAAAGACCGTAATTTCTCAATTCTTTCTAATTGCTGCTTCTCAGATTGTTGGCGAGAAAAATTATCTGTTGGGGAATGAAAAATAGTTGAGGAGCGCGCATAAACATTTACACCTGTAAACAAGCCAAAGAAAACAAAAATGGCACGAAAAATTCTCAAAAGAGAACTTTGGCGTAAAAATATCAATAACAATACAGACTGCCCCCGCTTTGCATTATTCATGAAGCACTCTTTAAAAGAACTTCATGGAACCGCTAATAAATCCACTCAAAACAGCCACTGCCCTATAACGCTTTTAACAAAAGCACATGCCTCTGTAACCAAAGAAAAGTGACACCCAAAAACTGCTTTATTTTAACTGCTGAAGATTTCTCCCCCACATTTATATGAAAAAACCTCTAAACAAAACTGTTTAGCCCGTCAATGGTTAATACATCAATATCCCCAGTTTAATGCTACAATATATTTATCAATAATTAGAGATAAATTCACTCTCCAGCTCCTCTAAGCCACTCAACACGCATATAAACGAGACATCATGCGATCAAGCACATCCTGTCGTCAGGAACCATCATAGAAAACAATAAAGAAACCTCTTTTAAAACTTTCTACTCAAATAGGCAAAACTCTCTGTACAGCGCATTAAGCAACCTTTCTCCAAAGATAATGATCTGAACAGAAGAGTTTTCTCCAGTGCTGTCAGTGTTGTCAGTTCTTTTTAGAGCCTATATTATTTTTTTAAATGAGAGAAAATTAAAAACATTATATTTCAATATGTTAGTATTTTAATGATACAACCTATATCGACAATACAACCTTAAATACAATCCATAATATATATTTGTCAGTTTGTGTCAGTAAATTAAACTGACAAAATAGACTATTTTAGTGACTCATAAAACCTATCAAAATACTCATTATGATATCTTAAAAGCACATATCAAATTTGTCTTTTTTCCATAAAATAAACAGAAAATTTCACTACTTTGCTGATCTGATCTCTCTCATGGGCTGCGGATAAACAGCATTTAAAAACTCTTTTGAAAAAATTATCGGCTTTTTTAGCATTTTTCTGCCTTTTTTCTCAATTCATTCAAAATGGATTTAATAAGCTTCGTTTTAATTCTTTTGAAGAGACTTAAACCCCTTATACGAAAACGGAGCTCTGTTGTAACAGGGCGTGAACTGGATCATTTGCACGTGAATTATGAAACTGTAAAACCTTATCCCGTAACCTTTAAAAAAGGTAATCCAAAAGTTTCAGAGATCTCTAATCCAGAAAAATTCTATTACGTGACTGAAATGAAATTCGCAAAAACAGGTAAAGAGAAAGATAAAACCACTGTTATTTATAATAAACAATATCACAATAACAGATATCCCTCTTGACGCTTGTGAGTATATCGTTAATGGTAAACCCGCTCTTGAATGGGTTATGGGGCGTCAATGTGTTAAGACTGATAAAAAGAGTGGCATTGTTAATGATGCCAATCGTTATGCTGTTGAAACCATTGGCAACCCTGCCTACCCTCTAGAGTTATTTCAGAGGGTTATTACCGTAAGTTTAGAGACAATGAAAATTGTTAAGAACTTACCAAAATTAGAAATTAGAGAAACTGAATAGACTTGGCTTGCTAAACTCACAAAGGGGTATAGAATCTTATAACCATAATCTATACCTCTCTTGTTAAGTTGATTAGATACAATCTTTAAAAGGAGTGTTTATATGCATTATTCTAAAAAGAAGAAACTTACACTTTTAAATACTCTACTTTGAATTGCTTTAAGACTTTTAAGAAATCCCATCTTAAAGTGAATACGCTTCTTTTACATTGCCTTTAAAAGATTAAACCGTAATCTAAAATGAGTGCTTTATTGTTATCAGAAGCTTTATTTAAAGAGGGTTATGTATATTCATTTTCTTATATTACTTATAGGTTTTGAATGTTTCTCAAACCCTCAAAATACCTTCAAAAATATACCATGGGTTGTATTTATAGGTTGCATCTTAATATAGACTGTATCTCTAAAATGCTAATATATTGAAATATAATAACTTTTATTTTTTTATTGAAAAAAATATATAAAGGGGAGTAAAAGGAACCCTCAAAATACTCAAAATCTTCAAAACTAACAACCATAAGGATCTTGATAGCATTTCTTATGAGTTACAAACTATCTTTTGAAAGGCTTTAAAGGATTATATGCTTTTCATAAAGCACATTTTAATCACTCACTAAAATAATCTATTTTGTCAGTTCAATTTACTGACATATAACTGACAAATATATATTATGAATTGAATTTATGGGTTGTCTTTTAATAAAGGTTGCATCATTAAAATTATAACCTATTGAAATATATTCATTTTAATTTTCTCTCATTAAAAAAATAATATAGGCTCTAAAAAGAACTGACAACACTGACACGGTCTATTAAAAGGGATTTTTCTAATCTTTATAATGATCAATCTCTTTTTAGATGTTTTCATAACAAGCAATAAATCGCAATTATTCTATTTATCAACTAGTTGTATAACATCATCTAAGGTATAAGTTTTCATGAATCTTCCCCTGCATACTCTTTAATTCTTTTACAGAGAAATTCATAAAAATTACTTGCGTAATATTCAGAATCTTCAGATGTATACTTGAGATAGAGTGGGCATTCACCATCCCGAAACTGCTTATAATCAAAATAAAAGGTTTCACCAAAATCAGTTGTGCAGATAACAAGTTGTTTGGGGTCCGTAAAGCCATCTCTTCTATCGAGCAAATTTCGGTAAACAATATCACCAGCAGGAATACCTGCACAGATTTCATAAATACTGAATATTTCTTCACCTCCAATTTCTCCTCCTCCATAATTTTTTAAAAAATTCTTATAGGAAGAGGTAAATTGTAAACCAAGAGTGTTCTCAGCTGTTTTAATCCGTACATCATCAGGGGCATTATCTTGAGTACCAAAATTAATAACATGACTATGCATATCAACATATTGTGCAACATCTGATAAAGTATAACTTTTCATAAATTTTTCTCCATAAGTCACAGCGTGTTTTTACTCATAATGAGTGCTCCTAATGATCAATCTTTTTCTACTATAGCCAATGGAATTGAGATGAGATTGATAAAATCATAAGAGATATGTTCTTGACGGAGCTCTTTTCTCATCTGTCTCTGTACAATCATCTCGCATTTACAATATATGATGGAATTAAAGGAGGTGATCATTAAAGTTTAGAGAGCGCCTTTTAGGGATATTATTTCAATATTTGCAATAATTACTCTTTCTTTTTTCCTACTTAGGAATTTTTTTTGAAATCCAACAAATAACTTTTCTGATAAAATTTGTCTTTGGATTCATAGGAGCAACCAAACTCCTGCCTTGATAAAATGAGTAGAGAACCTCAACGAGAGGACTATCTTGTTCTTGTGTCACAGGATGTAACATAATAGGTCTAAAATCGACTCCAATAGGTGCTCTTCCTGATACCATTCTTTCCACATTTGTACCCGTTACTATCTGTCCTTCTTCTTTCCAAGAAGAAACTGTTTCGGGCTCAAACAGTTCATCTTCCTGATAAACTTTTTGACTTTTAAATTCCACCGGCTCAGCTGCCCCCATACTTTTTTTCTTTATCCATTTCATGATTCATAATCCCCTCAATTTTTTCAAAATAATCAATTTATTCTTTGTTCTAAATAGACTTAAATAAACTCTCCTTCCAAGAGCGAGGTTATTCCTCGCTAGAAAGCTCTGAGTGATCATCAAAATCTTTTGCTACCCGTTCAATCAAAGCGTAGCTCACTTGCTTCACCTTTGCTACTTCTTTGGCTAAAGCTAATGCACGTTCAAGGTGGGTTTTGTTGATGCTCTCGTCAAAGCCTAGGTGATCACCTGCCGTAAAGCTTTTCTGATAAGATTGTAAGGTCTCAACATCACCCAATAAAGCAAGAGCGCCAAGATGAAGTAAAGCATAATCCGTATCGTTTGCTTTAGACGTGGCGCCTTTTTCCCAAGGAGAAGTGCCATAATCAGAGCGAAGTCTTTTAGAAAGGTCAATGTCTGTTACCGCCCATTCTAAAGCATCATCAAGCGCCTGTGTTAAACGATCCGTAGTGACTTCTGGTTCAAAGATTTCTAATCCCTTGGCTTCAAAATTAAGCTGTATATCTGGAATATCTTCCGTGTAGGTAGGATCAATGAATTTACAAGCAGCGGAAAGAATGCCCGTGCTAATCATAAAGGCGCTATCAAATTGCGGGTAGTCTTTGGCAATTTCGTCGTTATAAAGAATGTCTACTTCACGATCAGCCAATTGATAGCTTGCCATATGGTCATTCTCATTG
>NZ_JBHIPC010000093.1:0-2776 GCF_042195765.1 Bartonella sp. AP3QHHD | reverse complement strand
CTGTCTTTATCCGAGAAACCACTGCATTATGTGAAACACCCATCTTCTTCGCAAACGCACGAACCGATAGACCCTTACGATGCTTCTTTGTCATTGCCATCTCTTTTACTAAATATTTTTCAACATTCATCCTTTTCTTTAGATTGGTATCATGATATGATACATAAAAGAGTGAATGAAGGTGATTTGGTGATTGAATCTTTTGCTGATAAGCGGTGTAAAGATCTTTTAGAAGGTAATCCGCCTAAAGGTTTTCCAACAACTCTAGTACGTATAGCCCAAAGAAAATTGTTTATGCTCGATAAAGCGGTTGATCTTAAAGATTTACGCAGTCCTCCAGGAAATCGTTTAGAAGCATTGAAAGGAGAGCGTAAAGGTCAATATTCTATTCGTATTAATGACCAGTTTCGTATTTGTTTTGAATGGCGCTCTAATGGCGCTTATGAAGTTGAAATCGTAGATTATCATTGATCTGTAGGAGGTCGAGATGAAAAATTATATTGCTATTCATCCCGGAGAAATTTTACGAGAGGAATATTTAAAAGAATATGCTCTCTCTGCTTATGCCCTTGCAAAAGCATTAAATGTTCCACGCACGAGAATAGAACGTATTGTTGCTGAAAATAGTCCGGTGACTCCCGATACTGCTCTCAGATTAGCCTATTTTTTTGATACTACTGCTGAATTTTGGCTCAACATGCAAGCTGCTTATGACGTTAGTATATTACAAACTGAAAAAGCAGACGAATTTGCCAAAATCAATAAATTTGAATGTAGGGTTTAATGATCTTTCCACTCATGAAGTTTTAAGACGTAACAGATAATTGACGATCCGGTATAATCGAGTGTATATTCCGATATGCAAACGGATACGCTCCAAGTCACACGAGAATTATTGGTTTTCAAAAAAACTTTAAAATAAGATGCGGCTACACAAAAGAAGATTTGGAAGCCGTGGATTCTCCACCATTGACAGATGAAGAACTTGCACGTCTAAAGCCAGCTAAAGATGTTTTACCACCCTCCTTCTTTAAATATGTAACAAAAGAACGCCGTAAACGTGGGTAAAAGTCTTAAAAAAGCAAGCGGTTGTTAAGCCAAACGATCTCGCCACTCTAAAAAATGTGCTTTACAGTTGAAATTAAACTTCAATTGTATTACATTGAAATACAGTTACAAGAGGAGAAATCATTATGGCTGCCAGTCGCATGGTTCAAGCGCGTGTACCAGAAGAAATTCAAAATATCGCTAGTCAAGTTATTCAAGCGTCAGGTTTATCAGTAAGTGATGTTGTGAGAGTGTTGATGACGCGTATTGCACAAGATAAAGCTATTCCGTCCTTCTTGTTTCAACCTAATGCGGAAACTATAGCGGCTTTTGCAGAACTAGAGGAAGGTAACTTAAAAAAGTTTCATTCCGTAGACGAATTATTTGATGATCTCTATGCGGACGATTGAACGTACCACTATCTTCAAACGTGATTTCAAGCGTGAAATGAAAGGACGGTATCGGCATCTTTTAGATACTGATTTGCGCCAAATCATTGCAGCATTAGCAAATGACCAGCCTTTAGAACCTCGATATTATGACCATGCATTAACTGGGAATTGGAGCAATTATCGAGATTGCCATATTCGACCTGACTTAGTATTGATTTATCGCTTGATTGGTCAAGATCGATTGATTTTAGTGCGTCTGGGCTCCCATTCAAAACTTGATCTTTAAACCACCTCCCCATTTTGAGAACGGGGAAGGAAGATGTTTTAAGTCTAAGCTACTTTTGCAATCGGAGTCGCTAAAACTCGTTTAGCTTCTTTTGTAACTGATTTGTAATGATCAAGCTCTTTTTCGAGGTTATTTGCATCTAACAAACGTCTCATCACCAATCCTAAGATTTCTTCAACACCAGCAGTTTTTTTTAAACACTCATAAGAAAATAATTCATTATCAACAAATTGGCTTTTTAGTTTCTTCTCGCACTCAATAAAATAACGGCGTGCTTGACGTCCTTTCTCGTTACGTTCCACCATTGAGAGCTCTTTCGCCATGTCTAATGTGATGTGGTATTCTGTACTTGGACGACCGCTTTTAGGTTTTACTAAATTTTTAGTAAAACTCACAAAGTCCTTATTTTCTAGGAAACCATATTCTTTAATACGATTAATGATCCAATCGTTAAAACGAGATGTGACCTTCAAAAACATATGCAACTCACGTGCATTTACTGCTTGAACAGTTTCTTGATCAATTGTTTGTTCTGTAATTTTAATAAGAGTGTTCATAATGAACTCCTAGTTGTTAAGGTTTTCTATTGACATCCGAAGAGGATGCCGGGCGCTAGAAAACACGGCAACTAGCCCGTCGTTACGCCTTTCCCATAAAGGGTATTGTATAGCATAACCACACCCGACAATATTATTATATGCGTGTAGCATACAATGAGTCAAAGCTTTTAGTTTGCGGAAGATCAGTTATTTCGGCAACCAATCCGCTAGTTGTTTTCAGGTGTTTTCTAGGCACCTGATTCGAAGATACCTATTACTGTAGAATTGTCAAGTAATAAAAATTACTTTTTGCTAAGAAAACGTTTCACATACTGTACAGTGTACATATTGAAATTGTTATTTATCAATAAGTTAAGTGTACAATGTACAGTCAATTTGAAAATTCTGTCGCTAGCGATAGTTTGCGCTGTCCTGCCCCGCAACGAAGCCAACCCGCTGAGAAGTACCTTTTGCATTGATTTTATTGATTTTTTTATGAAAAAACAAAGCAT
>NZ_JBHIPC010000092.1:0-3444 GCF_042195765.1 Bartonella sp. AP3QHHD | reverse complement strand
TCAAGGCGTCATCTTTGCTGCTCGATATTTTTACATTGTCCAGCGTGTTTTTATTTTCATCATTTCCGCTAGCGTTGAAAAAGGCACCTATTTGAGATGCTGTAATGGAACCATCGGTCATCTTGACTGTAGCTGCATTTTGTATATCAAGGCCGTTTGCAACTTTTTCAATGGTTGTTGTGCCTTTTAATGTAATGACGCTGTTGTTGTCAGCTTTTGCACCAGTACTCTTTTTTTCAGTTTCAGAGCCGGTTATTGTCAAATTTTCGCTAACGATTTTGCTACCAACTGCTGTATAAAGCCCAGTTACCATATTTTCAATGGTTGTTTTGCCTGTTAATTCAATCATAGTATTTGGCAAGTAGGCTGCTATACCGGTGCTATTGGTATTTTTTTCGTTCTGAGAGCCCGTTATTGTTAAATCTTTACTAACGAGTTTGCCACCAGTTGTTGCCCTAAGACCGCTGCCAGCAATGTCTTTAATGGTTGTTTGACCCGTTAATTCAATCACGCTATTAGCACCATCGACGAGTATACCAATGCTGTCTTCTTTAGCTTCAGGAAGGATTATCGTTACATTTTTTGCAGTGACTTTACTGCCCTTATTTACCCGAAATCCGTTTGCAACTTTTTCAATGGTTGTTGTGCCTGTTAATTCAACTGTACTATCAGGATCTGTGGTTGTTACACCTGTTCCTGTATCGTCTCCTTTTATTTTTAAATCTTCGCTGGTGATTTTACCACCTGTTTTTGCTAGGATCCCATCCACAGCTTTTTCAATGGTTGTTGTGCCTTTTAACGTAATTTCGCTACCAAGATCTGTAGATGTTACACCAGTTTTTTCAGATTCAGGAGCGGTTACTTTTATATCCTTGCCAATGATTTTTCCACTATTTGTTGCCTTAATCGCATCATAGTTTTTTTCGGATGCGTCGTCGGAGACATCTTTTACTTCTTCATTACTTGTAGCACTGAGGACTGTCGCATATGCGCTGAAATGAGTGCTAAACAGCATGATAGCTACGGCAGCTGTGCCGGATAAAAGAGATTTTTTAAACATTTAGATATTTTCCTTAACTTATAAGCCCCACGCATTCCTTCCCCGCTTACAAGAAGGATATCAAATGAATGGTTTTCTACTTTGGGGACCAATAGATTGTTTTTATTTTTATGTAAAGTAGAAAAATATTTTTTATAAAAATACATAATGTTTTGAATATTATTCATTATGAAATAAATATAAATTATTTTATAATATTAAAAATTATTTATATTTATTTGATTTTAGATCATAGTGTTATTATTGTGCATTGTTTAGAGATAAACTTTATTGAGTTATAAAAAGAAAAAAGAATGGAAAAAATATTAGAAAAAAGAAACAAGAAGAGAGGAAATGAGCAATAAAGAATAGCAGTATCCATGCTGCTGTGGATATACAAAAAAGAAAGTTTGTCGTTTGACAGGAGTTTTTTTAAGTGGGAATAGGTGGAAATTTATGATTTTTTATGACTAATTTTCACCATTAAATGCGCGTTTTATCAAAATGGATTTTGACATCTAAAAAAGAGTGAAAATGAGAAAAAACTGTGATTCAATGGAAAATAGGAAAAGGCTTTGAATATTTAAAAAAACTCTGTGAAAGCCTAGAATACCGCCTTTTAAGCCCCTTTGAAAAAAATCTATAAATTGTGAAGTTCGCTCCAAAATCAGCCCAAAAAGCAAAAAAAGATATAATATGTTAAAAACAAAGTGTTATTAAAAATCTTAATGTAAGGAGAAATGCACCTTCATTTTCCATTGTATAATGATGGTTAGGTTGGATTTGTGTAGTTCTTGAGTGCTTTTCCAACCTCTATTTAACGTTTTAAATGCAATTTTAAAAAGAGGCAAGGTAAGCTCTATTTCTTCTCTGTCTTTGATGTTTTGAACAAGCTCTTGTAACTTTTTATCAAGCTCTGCTACGAGTTCCGCTATATCTTCAGGGGGAAGTTTAATTGTTGCATTTTTGTTACCTGATTGATTCCTTTGTCTGGGTGGCAAATAGTGATGGTGGTTGGAGTGTTAAACCGGCAAGTCCCTTTGCTGCCGCCATGTTTATCAAACGCGACAAGCAAAGGGGCGGTGTTTTTTGGTTTCCCTCCAACCAAGATGTCAAAGGCATTTTAGGAACAGCGCGCCCCATTAGCTATTTTGATGGGGAAATCGATCATGAAGCAAATCGCCTTAACCAAGCCGATATTGCTACCTTTATTCCAGCACGGCTTAGCCAAAATGCCCATGGAAAAATTGTCGCCAATGGACGTATTTTATGGGGCAACCACACCACCTCCAGTGACCCATTGTGGCGCTTTGTCAATGTGGTGCGCACCCGTGCAGCCGATGGCAGGGCTTGGTGGGAGCGCGCTGCGTCTTTTTCACCCGATGACTTTACTCATGGCAGCATTTCGAGGGGTTGCGGTTTCAGGTGCAGCATTGGTGAGTATCTTTGGTTGGATCGGGACAGTGATCGAAGTGGTTGGGGTGGGTATTTCCTCTGTTGTGGGGGTATTTTTACCCCAATAGGGGCTGTGGTTGCTGCTGTTGTGGCGGTCATACTGGCTGCTGGTTTTGCTTTGTGGAAATACTGGGACCGTTTCTCTTCTTTTGTCAAAGGTTTTGCACGGGGAATAGCACACGCTTTTAGTCGTGCCTTTGAAGCCGTCATGCGCTTTTTTGGTGCTGAACCCACCACCATCACCAAATGGAAAAACATCATTGCTGCTGCTTTTGATTTCTCTCAAACTTGGCAAAAGTTCAAACAAGGGCTTGGCGCTGTTGTTCAAAGCTTTGAAGGTTTGTGGGAGGGCGTTAAACAAAGCCTTTCCAACTTTTGGCAATGGTTGAAGAGTTTTTTTACACAGGAAAAGCTCTCGGAGAGTGCCAAGGCTGGTATGGAACAAGCGGGCGAAGATCTGGCTAATTCGATTGTCGATGGCTTTATGTCGTCTATCTCACAATTGATGGATTTTTGTAAATCTTTGCCTAGCCGCATTAAGGGGTGGATTGGTTCCATTGATGTAAGAGAGTTTTTGCCAAGTTTTTTGGGAGGCAAAACAGCCATTCAACCGATTGCACAATTTGCGGGGGCGGGGCATGCCAATTACTCTGTGAGAGA
Organism: Bartonella sp. AP3QHHD; assembly: GCF_042195765.1. Lineage (NCBI taxonomy): Bacteria > Pseudomonadati > Pseudomonadota > Alphaproteobacteria > Hyphomicrobiales > Bartonellaceae > Bartonella > Bartonella sp. AP3QHHD. Next base: position 290 of record NZ_JBHIPC010000092.1, on the reverse strand, counting down.
ACAAAGAGACAAAGACCGTTCCCCCATCACACACAATCAAAATGTCACAGTGCATGTTAATGGGGCGCGTGAACCCATGGCCACTGGTCGTGCGGTTGCCCATGCTTTGCAACGGGCACGTGCTAATGCTCTGCATGGCGGGACAGAATGAGGGGAGGGCGTCTATGAGAGATCCTTTGATGATGTTAGGACCGCATCAATTTTATGTGGACTGGCTGAATTTCCAATCCTTTGAAGAAGAGTTTTCTGCTTCATGGGTTTGTATGGAGCGTTTTGGCAAGGCACCCAGT
>NZ_JBHIPC010000091.1:0-2208 GCF_042195765.1 Bartonella sp. AP3QHHD | reverse complement strand
TTGCAAGAACGACAAAGGCAGAATCTAACTTAAAGGAGTAAAACCATGGAAAAAAAATACGAAATGACTGATGAAACAATCAATGTTGATGGCAAAATCCTTCACCGTATACGTGCTTTAAGAAACTTTGGTGATGTCGAGAAAGGCAACCTAGGAGGCTATATCGAGAAAGAAGACAACCTAAGTCATGAAGATGATTGTTGGGTAGATGGTGATGCCAAGGTGCTTGAAAGCGCTACCATTTTTGATAATGCCAAGATATTTGATGGCGCCTGTATTAGTGGAAATGCTACGGTTTGTGATAAGGCACAAGTTTACGATAAGGCACAAGTTTACGGTAACGCCAAGGTTTACGACAATTCTCGTATTTATGGAAGTGCACGTGTTTACGATGATGCACGTGTTTACGATGATGCACATGTTTACGATGATGCAGTCATTTACGTTAATGCAAAAGTTTGCGGTGATGCCAAGGTTTATGGAAAAGCAAGAATATACCATGACGCCGTAATTTCCGAACATGCACGCGTTTATGACAATGCAGAAGTTTTCGACAACGCTACAATTTCGCACGTTGCATCCGCTTGTGACAATGCTCGTATTTTCGGTAAAGCAAAGGTTGGTGGTTGTGCCGAAATTTATGATGGAGCACATGTCTCTGAAAAAGCTAAAGTTGGCGGTCACGCAAAAATCTCTGGAAATGCCCGTGTGTTTGGTGGTGCAATAGTTTGCGAGAATGCCAAAGTAACCGGAAATACAAAAGTATCTGGAAATGACACTGTTTTAAGATAAGGGCGACTTAAAACATGGAAAAAAAATACGAACTTACTGATGAAACAATCGAAGTTGATGGCAAAATCCTTCACCGCATTCGTGCATTGAGAAGCTTCGGAAAAATCAAGAAAGGTGACCTAGGCGGCTTTATAGAAGGTGAGAGCAACTTAAGTCATGAAGGAGACTGTTGGGTTTATAATGATGCCATGGTTTATAGCGGTGCAAAAGTTTACAACAATGCCAAGGTATTTGATAACTCAAAAGTTTGTTATTTTGCAAATATTTATGAAAATGCAACAATTCATCATAACGCAAAAATATATGGTGGTCGTATTTTTGGAAAAGCACATGTTTACGAAAATGCAAGTGTTCATTGCAATGCAGAAGTGTATGGTAACGCACACATTTACGGAGATTCAGAGGTTCGTGGAGGCAGTATTATCACAACGAGCGAGAGAAGATAATTATTATGTATAGATATGAAATTAAACCTACTTTGTGTTCGCAGTTAGTTGTGAGAAATACCCACAATCCAGGTGAACTTTGTATAACGATCTCTGGAGATAAGGGCGAGCCCTATGTAGATACCATAATCTCTAAAGACAAAATAGATGCCTTCTTAAGTGAAGAGAATATCGTGCCAATGGAACTCATAGGATCGCAATGCTTTGCATTTTCATACGAATTCAGACCGTTTGCATGCACTAGATTTGAAATGATACCACCCAATTCAGATGAATCTTTCTTGTTGACGCTATATTCTGATCATTGTGCATATATAAAACGCATTCCAATTGATCGGATTGTACAACCTGTAAAGACAAAACTCTAACACCCCAAAACCAGCCTTTTAACACAAGCGTGATTCACGCCACGGGTGAATTGCGCGCAATGTAGGAAATCAAGATGAAAAATTCTACTTTTTTAAACGAAATGGCAGAAAAATATGGATTTTCTGCTGAAGAATTTCGAACCACAATCATAAAAACTTGTATTGGAGATAAAAATGCTAATGTCATCACTGATGCAGAATTTGCCGTTTTTCTTTTTGTTGCCAATACTTATGGACTTAACCCTTTAACAAAAGAAATCTATGCTCTCCCTAAAAAAGGCGGCGGCATCATACCCGTTGTTTCTATCGACGGTTGGATAAAGATCATCAAATCAAATCCTGACTTTGATGGCATGACCTTTCAAGATCAACTCAATGAAGATGGCAATATCATTGCTATCAAATGTGCTATTCGTCTCAAAGGGATTAAAGACCCTATCGAAGTCACCGAATATCGCAAAGAATGCGAACAAGAAAAAAGTGAAGCATGGCAAAAATATCCAGCACGTATGTTGCGCCATAAAGCCACTATACAATGTGCTCGCTATGCTTTCGGGCTTTCCGGTATTTATGAAGAAGATGAAGCAAAACGTATCAATGAA
>NZ_JBHIPC010000090.1:0-1293 GCF_042195765.1 Bartonella sp. AP3QHHD | reverse complement strand
CGCGGCTTTCAAATAGCGTTTTTTATTGATTAAAATGAATCATCCACAATGGAGTAATGAATGCATATATACAAAACGTATCATATTGCAAGCGCTCTATGAGAGATATGAAAACGTATCAAACAAATCAAAACGCTCGGTAGCTTTAACAATCCAATCAAAAGCAAATGCATATTCAATAAATATCTGTAAAAAACGTTCTTTTTACATTTGGAAGCGTTGGTTTTTACAAAGCAGCTTTTCATAAAACAAATAAACAATTATGGTTTTTTGTTACCATTTTTATCAAGTCAATTTTATTAATAATAGTTATTAAAAAATCACAAAATTAGAATAACCACTTGAAAATATACCCATATGGGTATATTAATAATCATGAGTAAAATAAAACGTATCATATGGCTTGGTTCTTCACTCAAAGATATAAAAAGTCTTCCTGATCTTATTCAACAAAGGATTGGTTATGCTCTTTATCTTGCTCAGATAGGAGATAGAGGAGAAAATGTTAAGGTTCTCAAGGGGTTCGGATCTGCCAATGTTCTAGAAATTATTGAACGCGATATTCAAGGAACTTATCGCGCTGTTTATACGATACAATATAAAAAATCTCTTTATGTGTTGCATTGTTTTCAGAAAAAATCGACCCGTGGCATTGCAACAGCAAAACCAGACATTAATCTGATTAAAGAACGTCTCAAGTTAGCAGAACAATTAGAAGGGAATTAAAATGATCAATGTTTTTCACGGTAGTTCCAATGTTTATGCGGATCTTGGCTTTTCAGATTCCAGAGAAATGCTTATCAAAGCGCAACTTGCTCATAAGATTAGTCAAATTCTGAAAGAAAAGAACTTAACACAAAAACAGGCTAGTCAACTTTTGAAAATGACTCAACCAAAACTGTCTAAACTCTTAAGTGGAGAATTTCGAGGAATTAGTGAAATGAAAATGCTTGAGTGTTTGGCAAAATTGGGAAACGATATAAAGATTATTGTTAATCCGAAAGAAGTTAAAACGCTTGAAGGACATTTTGAAGTTGTTTTTTCTTCTTAAACTTCTTTATGATTAGCTTTTTTGGATCTATTCATGCATGGCAATCTTATATAAAAAATAGTCAAATGAATCACGTATAAAAGTGTGGATTCTTGAGTGGATTCATATAAAATAATTACAAACAAACTATTGACTTTATTGTATTTTTGTTTATAATGTCCTTCAACAAGCGTGACCATCCGACGACCGTTTTCAACATCAATGCTCCCTTCATCACTGTAATAATCAAGATCATTATGGTG
>NZ_JBHIPC010000089.1:0-119087 GCF_042195765.1 Bartonella sp. AP3QHHD | reverse complement strand
ACGTGGTTTTCCTAAAAGAGCGCGTGCTTTCATACAAGCCTGTAAATCAACATCTAAACCAAGAGCCGCTGCATATTTCAAACAAATATTGATACGGTTAAGTGCTTTTCGCTCTGTGTCTGCTTTTTCATGCCAAAGGGGTGCGAGAACATTGCGAATGATATTGGCTGTTAATTTTTCTATAGGTAAATTACCTATGTGTGGAATCACGTGCAACTCTAGTGGAGAAAACCAGCGGCCGTTTTTACCTTCATTTTTCAACTCTGCTTTTTTGCTTTCAAAAGCCGCTTTTGCAATTTCTTGAAAAATATTGCTTTGCTGTTTTAAAATAGTCTGTTCTCGAAAGACAATAGGATCATTGCCTTCTTTAAGAATATCACTATAATATCTTGTAAGCTCACGCGCTTCTTTTAAAGAGAGTTTTGTAACAGGACCAAGTCCCATTTCACGGCGCTTATTGTGGTGCGTATAGCGAAAAAACCAAGAGCGTGTATTGTCTTTTCAAACATTCAACCACAACCCTGCCCCGTCACAATATTTACCCTGCGGAGACGTCTTTACGAATGATGCTGATAACCGATGAATCGCCCTCACTTAACGTCCCCTCTCGTCCACCTTTTAGACCACCTTTAATTTCTGATTTGAGATTTTTTCTTTAATACTTAATTTTTTATTGAATCATAAAAAGCTATAGACATCAATACGCCCTTACACATCTTTATATACTTTGAATCTTATTGCTAAGCCCCTGCTTGCCGGCATCCGGCACCACCTTTTGTTTTAATGTATTGAAATATATATATTTTTTATTTAATTATCTGTTTGAAGATTACCTTCTAGGGTTTATACGATTTTATCTAATCTGTTGTTATTTGCTCCGTATTTTTCTCTGGAATAAATGCTAAAGTCTCTTTCTTTCTCCACCTCACTGCTCTCCCTAGCTTATATGGCTCCGGCCCCCCCTGAAGCATCTAATGGCGAATCGTTGTTGTGGATATAATAAAAAGCTGTGCACACTCACGTATTATTACATATCTATTGCCATCATCAAATATCATCTCATTGCCTTTTTATTTTTTATGTTATGTAAATGGGCTGGGATGCTAGGAGGAGAGAGATTCCTATATTTTCAAGCAGCCTTTTGTCAAAATCTTTTGTGTCTCTTGTGCTATTGCCTCTAAAAATATTTCAATAGCTTGATTGATTTGTTTAAGAGGCTGCTGGAAACGTAGCCAATACAACACCAGACAAAGATGATACCATTGGACCCGAACGCCCCACCAAATGCTTCATATGAAAAAGAAAATATATGAAACTGAACTACTTGTTCAAATTTATTACAGTACAATATTCTTAAAAAAACTATCAAATATCATTGGTCTATATATTGAATATGCTCCACTAATATATTGTTTCATTTGGAAACAGACTGCAAGAGAGGGGAAATATCCATTATGTTTTTATGTAACAGTTTATTTGAAATCCTTCATAAAGGTATTTTTTAATGAAATTAAGCAATTAGGAGAAAAAACAAAGAATAATTAAATTAACTATAGATTTTTTTATTAAATATGTATAACACGTTATGTATATGCTTTATTGATTCTAAGATAAATTTTAGATGTATAATATTAAATTATAATGTTTTTTTGTTTTTATAAAAAAATTCTGTGGTGCAATTTATGAATTTTGAAATTACTTAAAAATCAACACCTAATTATTTCATTAATTATTATGTCTCTTATTTTTTGTTAAAAGTGCTTTTTGTCATTGGAATTATTGAAGTTTTTTGAAGTAAAGTTCTTCTAAATCATTCTAGATCAACTGGTTTATGAGTGAAATCTATCTGATTATAAATGGAATTATTATAAAGTTATTGTCTTTAGATGGAGATCAATTGCTGCAAAATGAATAGTATTTAGCATAATCTTTATTCAAAAAAATGATATGGATCTTAAAATAATCCACTATGGATGTTTTGAATTTATTATGCCCTTTCGCTGTTCTGTTCTTAAAAATGAGTAGATGTAAGTTTTTAATTCATATCCTGCTTTGTGTAGTTTTTTATAGGTAAAAATAATGCGAAAAATATCAAAAGAAGGGCTTGTATTGATTAAGCAATTGGAAGGCTTACGTTTATCAGCTTATGAAGATTCTGGTGGTGTCTGGACAATTGGTTATGGACATACAAGTGCTGCTGGTGCCCCAAGCGTCCACAAAGACATGCAAATTACGGAAAAAGAAGCTGAAAAAATCCTTTGTCAGGACTTGAGGGAGTATGAAGCTGTTGTTGAAAAAACCGTTACCGTTCCTTTAAACGATGAACAATTCGCGGCATTAGTATCATTTTGCTATAATGTAGGAATCACAGCATTTCGCAATTCTACACTTTTAAAAAAGCTTAATAAAGGTGAATATGAAGCGATACCAACCGAATTGCAAAAATGGACAAGAGTAGGAGGAAAACGTATCCAAGGTCTTGTCAATCGCCGAGCAACCGAAGCAGGTTTGTGGGCAAAAGGAGCTCATGTTGCCCCCAATTATCATGTAGTAGAACCAGAAGGCGTAACAGGTATTTGCAAAGTAGAAGCTCTTGCACCAATCATAGGTTCTTTTTCAGGGCTTGGAGGTCTTTTTGCAGGAAATGGTCCTGTTCAATGGGTTCTAGCAGGCATTATGGTTTTAGCTGCTTGTACGGCTATGATATACATTGCTAAACGTTTTCAGGAACACCGCCTATGATTTTATGGATAAAAAAATATCTGACAATGACGTCAGCGCTCATAGCAGCTTTTCTTATAGCTTTAGTCAAAGCCTTTTTTCTTGGGAAAAAAGTTGAGAAGCAAAAGCAAACAAAAGAAGATTTCAAGATAGCGACAACACGGCTTGAGGTAGAAAATGAAATTAATAAGAAAAGTGATGCTGATGTGCGCACTAAGCTTTCTAGCTGGTTGCGCGACGAATGAACGAACTTCTTGTATTGGATGGCTTCCAATTTATTTGAATCGACAAGATATCAATGTCATTAGTTCAAATTTGGCGAGAGATATTTTAAAACATAACAAACAAGGTGAACGTTTATGTGGTTGGAGAGATAAACGGAAAATAAAGTGATAAAAATATAATTCCTCTGAAACATCAATCAATGAAAAGATTTGAAAGAGGTGGATACATTCAGATTAAAAGTAAAAGCACTTAAAGGATTAAAACACTCTGGTGGTCGATTAGATTTAATTAGAATGACTGAGATGTCTGAATTGAAACTAAAGGATTCAACAGATTATGTTTGTGTAAAATGATTGAGTCTATTGATGTATTCTAAGGACATCTTTGTTATCCTATCAAAAGAAGATGAGAAAAGATTTTATGGATTGCACTACTATCGTCGTTCAAAGAACTGATCATACACAAAGGTTCTGTTTTCAACAAAAATAACATCTAGGGGCTGGCATGCTTGAAGAAAAGCAATCTACGGAGCTATATAATGAATAATGGTAAGGCTTTTATGTGATTTGTAAATGATGTTGTTTCAGCTTCCTAATTATAATAATGATGTTGACGATAAGGCAAATACTTTCGCACTATATCTGCTTTTTCATGCTAAAGTGGCGGGAAAACATTGTGAATGATCTTGGCTGTTAATTTTTCTATAGGTAAATTCCCTATGTGGGAAATGACATGCAACTCCAGTTGAGAAAACCAACAACCATTTTTGCTTTTATTTTTTAACTTAGCTTTTTTACTTTCAAAAGTCGCCTAGCAATTTCTTGAAGAATATTGCTTTACTATTTTAAGATAATTTTTTCCTGAAATAAAATCCTTCTTTTAAAATATTACTGTAATATCTTGCAAACTCATGTACTGCTTTTAGAGAAAGTTTGTAATAAGACCGTGCTTTTCACGGCTTTTATTGTGATGTGTATAACGGAAAAGTTAAGAGTGCGTATTATCTTTTCGAACATTCAACTACAATCTATTTCATCACAATATTTATCTTGAGAAGATACTTTTACAAAGATACTGATAATCTATAAATCGCTCTCCCCTAATTTACCTTCTCGCTCATCCTTCCATGCATTGCCCGTCCACCTTTTAAACCACCTTAAATTTTTGATATAAAATTTTTTCTTTAATTTTTATTTTTTATTGAATCATAAAAATGATATGTCTCAATCTCACTTCTATGCATCTTTATACGCTTTGATTCTTGTTTCTAAAGCCCAGATTGCCTACATATCGTACTGTTTTTATATTTTGATAGAAATATCTTCTATCAGTTCACTTTTTTCAAAAGATTCTGAAAGGATTCTCAAAAAGTCTGCAAAGTTAAAGACTATTTAATACGTATTGTTTCTTTTTTAGAAATCAAAATTGGTGATGCCCCATTCCTTACCAGCAATTGTGTTATTTGCAGAGCAGTCTGTATAAGATAGTGTAACCTCTTTTATAAAGTTAACTAAAGTTTTTTGAATTTCTAGCATATTGTTTAAAGACAAAAAACTCCCTCTTATTATGCAAGCAGCTTAGACATCGGCTGATAATCCTCCCGCTTATAAAAATCCTTTCTTTAATAACCTTCAAAACCACAATTAAAGTGGTGAAAGATAAAACAAGATTTTTAGGCGATCATAACGCACAATAAAATCAGACTAGTCTAAATGTTCAATGCTAACACCTGCTAAACAGTGGAAAATAAGTTTTAGCACGCATTCAAATTGGAAAGGCTTAAGCCCCCCGCGCGCTACGATGGTTTTCTACTCTCATCGTACGATTTACATTCCCTCTAAAACTTAATCGCTGTAAATATAAAAATCTTGAAGCCCGTTCTAAATCCGTGAGAGTTTCTGGATCTTGCTGTATTAAACGTTGAAATTCCTCACAACTGCTCATCTGAAATGCTAATTTTTTCATAAAAGGACAATAGTGGCGTTGTAACATCCCTAAAAAGTTTACGACATAACCTGAGAGATTATTGCTGATTTCAGGGGATAGAATCAATTTCTGCTCAAAGAAAATCTCACCCATACCAACAAAAAGGTTTAATCTACATGCCATGAGGAATGTTCTCAAATAATTTTGATATTTTTTGATCAAATTTCTTTTGCCACCAATATCGGCAGCAACTGGTGTAGAATTAACAAAATTATAATTTTTTATCTTAAAATGTATCCATCATTTTTTACATTCTTTCATCTATCTTAGCCTTCTTTTCACAGCTTCAAATGATACAAAGTAACTGCAATATTAAGTCGTTTTGCATCAAACAAATTTCTCGCAAACTATCCCTATTGACTAGATGACAATCCATCTTCTGTTTAAAGAGAGAAAAACTTTTCTTTTTTATTCAGCGATAAAGTAAATATTATCCAATTACTTACGAGTAGAAATTCGATCAAATGGAAACTGTAATTCTTTCTACTCTGAGTAATCTTGTACCCATTTATATAGGTTTAGGAAAGCGTGCTGTTATGAATATTCATAAAAATGCTTCAAAAATTGATATCAGCAAAACTTCTGTTTAAAAAAGGAAAAGATGTTCTCCTACTTGCTACCGAAGAAACTGTTCAGATTTGTCTTGATGTTGCTGAAGAGCTTCAAAAAACATGAAGTTATCCCAACGCTTACAAGTGTGCCAACAATTCAACTTTGAGATAATAGATCAGTGCTAGAGTTATGCCAATCTCACCAATCTGTTGTTGTCTGTGAAGAGCATAGTATCAAAGGAGAAGCTTGGAGATGCAATTGTTAAATCGCTTATGGAACAAAACATTCTATGCCAATTTGTATCATTAGTCCCCCTACCATCACCATCTGCAATAAAAACGAACTGGATCTTTAATAAATTATGCAATCAATAGAGAAAGCATAAACAGTGTTAGCAATGACATACTATACAAAAAATATTCAACTGCTTCCTAATATGTTCGCCAGTTCAAAAACATCATAACTCATTGAGGATGCAAGGAAATAAGAAAGAAAAGCACATTAATTCACGCAGTCTTGCTCTCAGTAAACGAGCTTTTTTAAAGATTGTATGGGTATTTTTTTCATTGCTTAAAAATGTACTCCATAAAAAAATATCATATCCATATAATATATTACCAAATAAAATTAATATAAATAATATATAGATTATAGGAATATTATTTATTAGATCCATTTTTTATTATAATTATAGCTTTTAATAAATACATATTGACATTTTTAATAATTTTATTTATATATCATAATTAATATTATTCTATATTAAAATAAAACTAAATGAAGCTTATAAATTTACGTTTTATGCTAATGTGGGAAAGAATTAATTAACATATTATATTTTTATATATAGGAGGGAAAAATGCTCACAGCATTATTTATAGCTATTTTTTCTATATCAACAGTTGTTTTACCTTTAATATCAGCGCTTGTTCCTTTTTATCCGTAGAATGAGCTTTTAATAAAGTAAGTAAAAGATGTATGCAATGTTATTAGTGTTTTTTTTGTGTTTATTATTATTAAGATTTTTGCGTTAATTATTATTGTATTTACGGAGTATTATTTTAGTTACTGAGTATTTTCTGTATTTTTATAGAGGAGCTTTTTGATCTTTTCTATTTAAATTTAACTGTCAACATATTTGTAAAATATATAATTATGCTCCTCTATAAAAAGACTTTCTTTTTCTGAAAGCAGTATAACATATTGCTTTCATTGCTTAAAAACATCTATATTTACTAAACTCTTGCGTGTAATATCTTTGATTGTCTGAGTACCGGTCAGTGTCATAGCTACCCGCATTTCATTGGCAAAAAGATCAAGGAGATGCATAACACCTTTCTTACCTGCTGCTGCAAGCGCATAAACAAAAGCACGGCCAATCATAACAGCATCCGCACCTTGTGCTATCATGCGTACAACATCAAGACCAGAACGAACACCTGAGTCCGCTAAAATAGTCAAATGATCCTCTACAGCATCCGCAATTGCAGGCAACGCTCGTGTTGTTGATAATACACCATCAAGCTGACGTCCGCCGTGATTAGAAACAACAATACCATCCGCACCAAATTTTACTGCTTCTCGTGCATCTTCTGGATCAAGAATACCTTTCAAAATCATTTTTCCTTTCCAAAAATCGCGAATCCATTGTAGATCATGCCAACCAATTGATGGATCAAAATTTGCACCAATCCAACCAACGTAATCATCCAATACAATTTTCTTTTTAAGATAAGCAGAGACATTTCCAAGATCATGAGGGCGCCCCATAACACCAACGTTCCAAGCCCAATATGGATGAGTCAAAGCTTGTAAAAAACGACGTAAACCAGCATAAGGACCAGACATCCCCGAATGCGCATCACGATAACGTGCACCAGGAACTGGCATATCAACTGTAAAAACCAACGTGCGTACACCAGCTAACCAAGCCCGTTCTAGTGCATCACGCATGAAACCGCGATCTTTGAGAACATAAAGTTGAAACCAAAATGCACCTCCAATCGCTTCTTGCACTTCCGCAATGGGACAAACTGAAACAGAGGATAGAGTAAAAGGAATCCCTTTTGCCGCTGCGGCACGCGCTGCTTTTACCTCTCCACGACGTGCATACATGCCCGTTAGCCCAACAGGCGCAAGTACAATCGGTAAATCAAGTGTCTGATCAAAAAGCTTGATTGAAAGATCAACTTCACCAACTTGCCTTAGAATCCTTTGACGCAGTGCAAGAGCTTGAAGATCTTTACAGTTACGTCGCATCGTTTCTTCAGCATAAGCCCCACCATCAATATAGTGAAAAAGAAAAGGAGGAAGACGACGCTTTGCTGCCTTACGATAATCAAGTGTTGAAGAAATAATCATTGATGGCACCATTGTTCCTAAATAAAAAGAGAAGATATCCTAAAACGCATAAAAGCGAATCCGTGTACCTTCCTACTCGATATTCTCCCAAAACGCTCTATTGAATAGATAGAAGCAACAGAGATTGCAACTTTCTAAAAAAACTAATTGATAAAAACAATGTCTTTATTTCTCCTATCCAAATTTAAAATCTCACAGTATGAAGTATCATTAATAACGTATCTACTCATATATTCTTCATGTGCAATTAAAATGTTATACTCTCTTTAAAGCAATCCCTCTTCAAAAGCGATTGCTCCGTAGCTTAATTAGTTATAATTTAAAGTTGCTTCTCCCTCTAAAGGTCCTTACATTATCAGTTATTAAGAATATAGAGTGTCATTAAGTATAAACCATAATCTCCCCCAAAAGATGAAAAAATCCTTTATTAATACTGGAAATAAAGCTGTCGCATACATGCAGAAATCTTCTTATATCAATATTCAAAACTAAGATCTGTTACTTATTCATGCATAGTGCCTAATTCACATAAAGCATAAAAACTTTTAATGTTCATACCAATAGAAAATCTTCATATTTAATTGAATAATTTTCTAGCAATATTATATCTTGAGGCTATAAATGAGTTACTAAAATTAGAACAATGTTTATTGAAAATAATTGTTACTAAACTGGAGTGAAAACTTATTTATTAACTCTTAAGGATAATTTTTATACGGAATAAAATATACTGGTTATTACACTCTAGAAAAATTGAGTCAATTGCAGCATCCAATCTCGCATATTTACTTTGAAAAGTGAGTAGCTACTGTTATATTGAATTTTATTAACCTATTGATTTATTATAATAATAAATATGAATAACATATTGAATATAGTAAATTTTGTCATGATGAAATAATCAAAACTATTCTTTTGCACATCATAAAGGGAGTTCGTATAGATAGAACCTCTTGAAAAAAGAAGTAAAAATGCCTCTCATACCCTCTCAAATGCAAGAGATGAAATAACCTTGGAAATTAAAAATAGAATGCATGACGCCGGTTTTGCGAAGCACAAAATTTTTTTTATCTAAAATACGCTTTCTGCATACATGTTATCAAAATTCGTGGTTCCCAACTCATTTAAAATGCTTGGACAACTTTAAACCCTGTGCTTGATAATGTGATCCAACATCATGTCCATAAAGGGTTGATGGTCGATTAAGCATATGCTCATAGACCAAACGGCCAATAATTTGACCATGCTCTAAGATAAAAGGAACTTCATGGCTCCGCACTTCTAAAACCGCTCTTGCTCCTTTTCCACCCGCCTCCTTATGCCCAAATCCTGGATCAAAAAAGCCTGCATAATGCACCCTAAACTCGCCAACTAAAGGATCAAAAGGTGTCATTTCTGCGGCATAAAGCGGCGGCACATGAACAGACTCTCGTGAAACTAAAATGTAAAATTCATCAGGATCAAGAACCAACTCCCTTTGACCACGATCAAAAAGAGGTTCCCAAAAATCTAAAACGTGGGCAACGGCACGTTTATCAATATCAATAACACTTGTATGATGTTTACCACGATAACCTATAAGCCCGTTTTCGTCTCCCTTTAAATTAATGGAAAGACCAATACCACCAACACTAATATTAGGAAAATCATCCGATATCAGTGTTTCTTGCCTTTGCAAAGTGTGCAACTCTATTTCATTTAAATAACTTTGCCCTTTTCTAAACCGAAGCTGTGATAAATGTGAGCCTGTATGCACCAAAATTGGAAATGTGCGTGGACTAATTTCCAAATAAAGTGGACCATGATAACCAGCACAAATTTTATCAAATTCCTGAGCATTATCCGTAATGACACGTGTAAAAATATCTAATCGTCCTGTAGAACTTTTGGGATTGGCAACAGCAGATAAGAATTCTGGTAAAGCTAAACTTTCCAAAAGAGGAACAATATAAACACACCCCGTTTCCAAAACGGCTCCGTCTCGTAAATCAAACTCATGCAACTTTAACCGTTCAAGCTTATCCAAAACTTTTGTATCAGGTCCCGGCATAAAAGAAGCACGTATACGATAAGCTTTCTCCCCTAAACGAAGATCAAGACTTGCTGGTTGTATTTGAGATCTATCAAATGGATACTGAGCCTTGAGAAAGTTATTCTCAATCAAAGCTTGTATATCACTATCTGCTAAAATACCGCTTATACGCGCCATATATATTGCCTTCCCTTTTTACATTGTTTCTTTTTTTGACCTAGATGATAAATTGGTGCAAGCTATTTTAAAGTGATAAAAACTATTTTTATGTTTTTTCCAACCGACTTGTTAACATAAAATAAAATAGGAGGTATTGTAAAAATAATACCTCTCATGCTCTCTTATTCTTGAATGTCGCGCAAATGATGTTATCATAATTTTCTATAGAACCCTTAAGTTTCCTGTTAGAATTTATTATGATTATACGCCATCTTAGCGAAAATATTATTAATCAAATCGCCGCCGGTGAAGTTATTGAACGACCAGCAAATGTTGTCAAAGAACTTGTTGAAAACGCTATTGATGCTGGTGCAACACGCATTGAAATTATTACAGCAAATGGTGGAAAAAATTTTATAAAGGTGAGTGATAATGGTTATGGAATTCCTGCAGATCAATTAACTTTAGCAGTTTCTCGCCATTGTACCTCAAAGATTACCGATGACGTACACAATATCTGCTTCCTTGGATTTAGAGGAGAAGCCCTCCCCTCTATTGGTTCTGTTGCTAAACTTAAACTCATTTCACGAACAAAAGATGCTGAGAGCGCTGCTGAAATTTCCGTTACTGCAGGAAAAATTGTAGGACCCAAACCAGCTGCTGCGAATCTTGGAACAATTGTTGAAGTTCGTGATCTTTTCTTTGTCACGCCGGCACGATTAAAATTTATGAAAACTGATCGGGCTGAAACAAATGCTATTAGCGATATGATTAAGCGAATTGCTATCGCATTTCCACATATCCGCTTTTCTCTTTCAGGACTAGACAGAACATCTATGGAATTGTCTGCTACAGAAAATAATATTCAAGGACAATTACAACGTATTACGCAGATTATGGGAAAAGAATTCGCCCCTAATAGCATTGCGCTGAATGCTGAACGCGAAGCGGTGCGCTTAACAGGTTTTGCCTGTTTGCCATCTTTCAACCGAAATAACAGCCTTCATCAATTTGCTTATGTTAATGGACGTCCCGTGCGTGATAAATTTCTATGGGGCGCTATCCGAGGCGCTTATGCTGATGTCATGACACGAGATCGTTATCCTGTCGCTATTCTTTTTATTGACCTCCCACCTGCTGAGGTAGATGTTAATGTTCACCCAGCCAAAGCTGATGTACGATTCCGTGATCCAGGATTAATTCGTGGTTTGATTGTTGGAGCTATTCGTGAAGCATTGCAACAATCTGGTATTCGTCCTACTTCAACCCGTTCTGAAGCAATGCTTGCTGCATTTCAAACACAACAATCATTGGCACAACAACCATTAGTCAGTTTTAAGAACACTCACCAGTTCTCTTCTTACAGTTCACAACCTCATCATTTTACCAGCGCTTCAATGGTCCAAAAACCATTGGATAGTACTCACTCTTTTGATTTAAAAGAAGATGCCGCTCCTATTATGGAGGGCTTAAATACACCAAGTGGGGATGCATACATTCCAAGCACGACATCTTCATCAGAAGAGTTATCTTATCCATTAGGAGCGGCCAGAGCACAAATCCATAAAAACTATATTATCGCCCAAACACAAGATAGTTTGATCATTGTCGATCAGCATGCAGCTCACGAACGATTGGTTTATGAAGCACTCAAAAATGCACTTTATTCCAAACCACTTCCTTCACAGTTATTACTTATTCCTGAAATTGTAGAACTCTCTGAAGAGGATGCAACATGCCTTTTAACGCATAAAGATGCTTTGCAAAAATTTGGATTAGGAATAGAACCATTTGGACCAGGAGCAATTGTTGTGCGTGAAACACCTTCCATGTTAGGAAAGATCAACGTCCAAGCCCTTATTAAAGATCTCGCAGATGAGGCCGCTGAGTATGATACAACAAATAATTTAAAAGCAATGCTTGATTATGTTGCAGCAACGATGGCCTGTCACGGCTCAATACGGTCAGGGCGCCTTTTACGCCCCGAAGAAATGAACACACTATTACGACAAATGGAGGCAATACCTAATACAAGTACATGTAATCATGGACGCCCTACTTATATTGAACTCAAATTGGCAGATATAGAACGGCTTTTTGGCAGAAAATAAGCCCTGCATCATTTTTACAAGAAAAATATTTTAAAATTAACTCTCGACTTTATAATACATTTTATGGCACTTTTCTTGAATCTCTTGTATCAAGTAAGAAGGAGTTATAATGTTTCCCAATGGTGAACGCGAAGCAAAAATTCATTATTCTAATAACGGATATGACATTATAGAATATGGTACCTATACCATTTGTGCTGTTAGCGGGCAAAAAATCCCTATAGATGATTTAAAATATTGGAATCATCACCGCCAAGAAGCATATGCTAGTTGTGAAATCTCCTATCAGCGCGAACTTGAGTGCAACCCATATCTCAAGCAATTGTTAAAAACAAAAGAAAAATAACCCCTCGAAAGCTATAAATTTAGCTTTTGCCTTTTAGACAAGAAAATTCAAGGGAACGTTTTCTAAAGCGGGTCATGACCTCTTCAAGGACCATACGACAGAAGTCTTTTTGAACAAAATCGACATTCACATCAAAGATAATAAGATTTTTCAAATCTTTTTGCATGTGAATTGTCTGTATACGGGTATAATCTTTAGCTGTTGTTGCTAGCCATAAATTGTGCATTTTAGCCTTTTGTATAAGGCTTTTTAAATTTTTATCTGTGAAAAAATAGTGGTCTGGATATATGTAAGTTTGCACCACATGACCAGACAATTCTTTAATAGATTTAAAAAATTTATCTGGATTGCCAATACCAGCAAATGCCAAAAATGATTTTCCTGAAACCTCATCAGAGGCACTGGCTTTAAGATGAGCACGATATAAAGGCTTTCCAGTACGCGAAACAAGAAAAGCGACATTATCAGGCGCATCGGAGTGACCAATCAATAAAACACTATCCATAAAAGAAAACTGCGTTTTTAATGGTACGCGCAAAGGTCCTGCTGGAAAGACAGCTCCATTACCAAAACCGCGCATCGCATCAACAACGAGTAACGCATAATCCATATAAAGACGGCGACTTTGAAATCCGTCATCCATTAAAATAAGATTACATCCCTCTTGTTTAAGCCGTTGTGCCGCTGCATAACGATTAGGTGATACAGCTACAAAAGCATGCCGTGCAAGTAAAAGTGCCTCATCTCCAACACTATATGGAGTATCATATTTTTCATTTACAAGATGTACCCCTTTAACTGATCCACCATAACCACGAGATACAATACCAGGTACGAAACCAAGTTCTTTAGCCACTTTTGTAAAAGCAATAACAACCGGCGTTTTACCCGCACCGCCACATGTAAAATTTCCAATACACAAAACTGGCAGATCAATCACGGGAGGCTGTCTTGTCATAAAACGACTTGAAAAATAACCATACCCCCATGAAACTGGAGCTAACACAAAACGCAAAAAGCTTTTATTTTTCCACCAAAAACGAGGGGCGCTAATATGCATATCTACCCTGACGCTGACGTAAACCTGTTTGTATTACAAGGGGTTGTAAAAATGGATCTAAAATCTTTAATGTGCGCTCAAATGCACCTGCCATACCTGTCGCCACTTCATGAGCCTTATCAACCATTTCTTGCCGCAATGTTTCATTTGTTAAAAGCTTATACACCTGAATAGCAAGCTGTTTTGTATCTTGAACCATATATGCTGCATCATGCGTTAGAAATTGTTTGAACATCTCTTGAAAATTTGAAACATGAGGCCCTGTCAAAATAGCGGAACCAAGCAAAGCCAATTCCAATGGATTGTGTCCACCATTTCCACATAACGATTTACCAACGAAAGAAACTTTCGATAAGCGAAGAAAAAGTCCCATTTCTCCAATGGTATCTCCCCATAAAATATCGGTATTCATGTTTGGAACAGCGTCTCTACTCCTACGAATAAAACTTAACCCCTTATTATCGCATTTTCTGATAAGATCTTCTGAACGTTCAGGATGACGAGGTACAATAATTGTTAATAAATCTGGCAAATAATTTTTAACAATTTTATGGACCTCAAAAGCAATCTCCTCTTCCCCTTCATGCGTTGAAACAGCTGCCCAAACTGGGCGATTGCCGATAGCATTACGATAACGTGCAAGCAATTCTTGATTTTCAACCAGAAAAACATCAGCCTTGAGATTACCAGAAAACGTAACAGATTTTACGCCAAGTGTATGGTAATAAGCTACATCTCTTTCATTTTGACCAATCGCCAAATCAATATCCTTAAAAATATGTTTGGCAAGAATACGTCGTTTTTGCCAAGCTTTAAAAGAACGTTCAGACATATGGGCATTAACCAAAATCTGCGGAATACGCATTTTTGCAAGTTCTTTAATACGAAGAGGCCAAATTTCTGATTCACAAATTAAGACGAGATCAGGCTTCCAATGAC
This sequence comes from Bartonella sp. AP3QHHD, assembly GCF_042195765.1. NCBI lineage: Bacteria > Pseudomonadati > Pseudomonadota > Alphaproteobacteria > Hyphomicrobiales > Bartonellaceae > Bartonella > Bartonella sp. AP3QHHD. Next base: position 104,595 of record NZ_JBHIPC010000089.1, on the reverse strand, counting down.
GAATAAAACGGCGCACTGCAAAATCTAAATCCAAAGGAGCATATTGATGAATCAACCTATTACCAAAATATTTTTTCACAAGAGTAGAAGATGTCACCGTCCCAGTTGTCATTAATACATTGATTTCCAATGATAAAATATAATTTATAAGTGGAACAAGTGCAAGTGTTTCTCCAACACTTGCTGCATGCAACCAAACTAACGAACCTTGGGGGCGTATATGAGAACTTTTACCTAAACGCTCTTTTTTGCGACACCACTCTTCTTTTCCACGAATAGCACGAAAGAACAAATAAAAAGGAATAACAGGACATAAGCAAAAACCAATCATCCGATAGCTTAAAAGAGCCGTATGTGCCTTTAATTCTACCATTTAAAATCACCTCATCCAGCTATTTTAAGATATCTATATACTTATTTTGTTAAAAAATTCATCAACTCTATTGGTTGCATCCATATTTTTTAATATCATCCATATCTTAAATAAAAAAAGCTTAATCCATGAGAAAATTCAATACATATACACATTATTTAAATCTCTTTTAATTAAATTTTGTAACTTATATCGATTTTATCACTTCATTCTGCACCCTATAAAAAATCTTACTCAAAAATAACAAAACTACATTTCAGTCGATTATAATTTTTAAAATATAAATGATAAACCTATGACATAGATTGTATCAATTTTTTCAACTCACTTGATTTTAATGAGACTTTGAATTTTGCACGTTGGTATTTTAGAGAAAAAGCTTATTTTTACATATGTTAGGTATTGTCAATTTTTCAAAAAATAACCCATATAGACATTACAACCTAATATAAATACAATAAATAAAATGTGTTTAAAAGAAAGATCAATCTCTATTATTTCATTTCAATAAAATGAATATGTCAAACTAATCTTAAAAAACTTTTGAATAGTATAGAGTTCTCATTTTAAATTGTGATATAATCTCTTAAAGGTAATCCAGAAAAATCTAATCTTGTTTAATAGAGAATTTCTTAAAAGTCTTAAAGCAATTTAAATAAGAGTTTTCAAAATTTTAAATCCTCTCTTTTCAGGAGGTCGCAATGATATATTATTCCTTTTAAGATTGTATATAATCAACACAAAATGGTTAACTTATAGATTGTAGTTTTAAATGAGTACTCAAGAAACCCTTATGAGGTAAGTTAACTTCATAAATCTATTTAGTTTCTTTAAGTTTCTAATTTTGGTAAAGTTTCTAACGACTTTCATGGTTTCTAAGCTTATAGTAATAACTCGTTGAAAAAATTCCAATAGATAAGTAACGAGTGCTAATAATCTCAACAGAGTAATAATTGCTATCATTAATAATGCTACTCTTTTTATTAATCTTAACGCATTAGTGTCTCATACCCCATTCAAAAGCAGAGTGACTATTCACAATATAATCATAAACTTCGAGTGATAGCTGTCATGATAATATTGCTGTTGTAAATAGGTTGATAGAAACTGTCTTGCATTTTTATTAAGCGTAAAGATGGTGGTGCAATAATGGATTTTATACCTTGCACGGACACTATTATGAAATGGGCTTGGGTGCTTTGGGAGATGTTTCTTAAAAAATATATGAATTTTAAACAACAAGCATATTCTTTTTTACGGCATTCTATTTTACCCGAAGAACGTACCTATGAAAAGGACGACTAAACAAAAGCATGAAGCAATCTACAGGTTATAATAACCAAATATTCAAGCTTTATTCTGCATCGCCTAACTCAGCATCAAGAAACTGATGCAAATCTACAATGTAATAACGTTGTAATGCATTATCTACACTGCTTTGTGCTTTTGCCTGCCATGCTTCTTGAGCGGATTGATAATCTGAGAAAATACCAACCACATCTAAATCATCAGGATTCTTAAATTGATTACTGTTAAGATTTTTTAATTCCCCACCAAATACAAGATGTAAATATTGTTTTTTTCCTTTGGTTTCAGTCATATGTGCCTCCATATCATTTAGATTATTTTAGCGCGCTTTTACGTGATTAAACTAACTTTGTTTGACGAACAACATCTATCATATCTTGACAGCAATTATTTTTACCAGCAATTAAAAGTCCATACTGGTAAGGTTCAATTCCATAAGATAGTAAAGGGGCATCAAGCGATAAAAAACACCCTCCACACTCCTGCAAAATAAGATCAGCAGCGGCAATATCCCATTCATGACAATTTGGACGAACTAATACGATATCAATTTCATCTTGAGCAACAAGAACAATACGATAAGCAAGAGAAGGAAGATAATGATAAAGACTGACTTGATTGAGAAAATCATCTGGTAATTTTTGTGCGAGCGATTTATCAAGTGAAATTTTATATTTTCGATGAACCTCAAAGGCTAAACGAGGAAGTTTTATCCCATTTAATGTTGCCCCTCCACCCGTTACAGCTGTATAAACATCTCCTTGAGCCGGACATTGTAGAACGCCCACAATAGGACGCCCATTCTCAATAATGGCAACCGAAATACACCAATAAGGATTGCCAGAAAGAAAACCACGCGTTCCATCAATAGGATCAACAACAAAAGAGCGCTCATAATAATCTTGTTTTTCTCGATTATCTTTTGTTTCTTCTGAAATCCATCCATAATTTGGACGAGCTCCAAGAAGCCTCTCTTTCAAGAAATGATCAATAGCAAAATCTGCTTCACTAACCGGGGAATTACCTTCTTTAATCCAGACATCCAACGTGCATCCAAAATACCGCATTGCTAAATCTCCTGCCTCTCGACAAATGTCACGCAAAAGATTTAAATCAGAAGAATGATGCGTGTTATTTTCCTGCAAGTGTCATCCCTTCAATTAACAATGTTGGAGCAGCTGTACTATAACGCCGATCAATATCATTGGCAGGTGTTAAATGTGCTAACATATGAAGCAAATCAGAACCTAGCGTTACTTCACTTACCGGATAAGCAATTTCACCATTTTCAATCCAAAAACCGGAAGCTCCACGACTATACTGACCAGTAATAAAATCAATGCCATGACCGAATAATTCGGTCACATAAAATCCATTTCGCAAATCTTTTATCATATCGCAAGGCGATACTAAACCCGGTTCAATAGCAAAATTTGTACTGGTCGGCTGCACTAATGATGCCGAACGCATACCGTGTCCATTTGTTTTAAGTCCCAATTCACGTGCTGTAGATGATGAAAGAAGCCAATTTTTTAAAATACCATTTTCAATAATATTGAGTGTTTGCCCCTCTACCCCTTCTCCATCAAAAGGATGAGAAGCATTTCCACGTAATCGCAAAGGTTGATCGGTTACATTAACATTAGGCTTCATCACTTCCTTGCCTAGGAAATTCTGTAAAAGACTCGTTTTTCGAGCCACAGAGGCTCCATTGACCATAGATGCGATATGCCCTGCAATTCCACGAGCCGTACGCGGATTAAAAATAACATCAACGCTCCCAGTCGCCGCACGAACTGCCCCCAAACGTCGAACAGCACCAAGCCCTGCATTCTTTCCCACAGTTTCTGCTGCCTCTAAATCAGAAAAATGTAAGGCTGTTGTATAATCATAATCCCGCTCCATCTGTGTTCCTTCACCTGCAAGAGCACTACAAGAACGTGAAAAACAACTTGAGCGATAGGCTCCACAAAAACCATCGCTGGTCACAAGAATAAACCCACTACGGCCATAAGCTGTTGCAGCGCCACCAGAATTGCTTACACCTTTAACATCAAGAGCTGCTGCCTCCGTTTTTAAAGCATCTTCTGTTAAAAAATGACTGCTGGGTACAAAATCATCAAAAAGATCAAGATCTTTAGGATACTTAACCAAACACTCTTTATCTGCCAAACCTTCAAATAAACTATCGGGAGAAGCTTTAGCCATCGCAACAGCACGTTCCGCAAGTTCTTGCGGATAAGATCCTAAATTAGCAGAAACACTTGCTACTTTTTTTCCAACAAAAACCCTTAGAGTAAAATCATTGCTCTCTGCTGCTTCTGTCGATTCGACTTTCCCAAAACGAACTGATACACTGGTAGAATGAGCATGAACAATAACAGCATCAGCAGCATCTGCCCCAGAACGCTTTGCTGCTTCAACCAGCGAAACAGCTTTCTCAATCTGGTTTTTATCAGTCATTATAGACTCCCTAAAATATTTTATTATTTACATTGATAAGCATTCTGACAAATTTATACAAATCAAAATATAACTCTTGTGTATTGATTCATAAGATTATGCACATTCATGCATTCTTTTTCTTTTAATGCATTAAATCATTTTCCTTTTAGCTTCTTTATGAAAAGACGTAATATGCCGTATATGCCGTAAAATCTCTTTAGTTTCAAGATTTCTCATGGGCCCTTATCATTTTAGGAGCCAAATCTCCACTGACAATCAAATCAACAGAACAATTGGCAATTAACAAAAGTCTTAGCAATAACACTTGAATTTAAGCCAAAGTCCTCAAAAATTCGAAAAGTATAAAATGATCTAAATCACAGGTCTTCCTTCCTCTGGGTAGTAAAAAACTTACCTCATATCTTTCCTATAGCATTCTTTAATTTCCAAGAAAGAATCAAGAAAATGCCTTATATTTGTATACACTTCTTTGCTTCTATAAACTCTCTCATAATGAGACGGCACTCTTGTAAATGAAATAAAACTTAAACAGAGTAAAAAATATTTCCTTCCATTATGGTTTCAACAAAATGAGCAGTCATAAACTTCTTTACCCTAATGGACGTAATATCATAAAGAACTCATTTTTTATATTTAAAAGTAATCAAGAAATTATCTTGTAATCTTTCAATAAAATTAACAGTTTGATTTATACTTATAATTTATTGTTTTGTAATTTGTATAAAAAAGCCTAATAGCATAAAATTCTCTTTGTTTCGAACCTATTCATGTTGAGTCAATCACAACTATTTGCGAGCATATCATGAATAAGGGGCATATGAATGAAACCTATTTAAGAAGAAATCAAAATGCCTCTTATGAAGGTTTTAAATGCAAAAAATATTGCAACATTAGAAACAGGAAAATATTATGACGATATGGACCTACATCATAGAGAAGTAATGAACTTCTGAAACTTTCTCATTTTCAATGAAGAGAGCATCTTATAAGCTTTTATATATAAAAAAAATTCAATGAATTTCATAAGATTTTTAGCGCAAAATTAATCCCGTAAGATGCTTTGACACGATTTCAACAGCTAACTAAAACCAAATCATAGCTCATCAATTTGCTATATACTCATAACTAATTTCATTCTAACAAGGCTAAGATTTCTGCACCTTTTTTAAGGTATTAACTTCTTTATAAATGCACCCCCTTACAAGATGCTTTTGTTTTCAGTAAGAGCACGTCTACTCATTTCAATCATTGCATCGCGAAGATATAACTTAATTTTTGATCCAATAATCACTCCAAAGAAAGGAGCAAGTAAGCCATACATAATTACAGTATGACGAATTTTGTTATTGGAAGAACCAGATTTTGTTGAACAAATATATTCATGATTAAAACTCATACGTGTAAAAGGAAGTTTAGCATAATCAGAAAAACAAACATTTTTTATAACTTTATCAAGTGTAAAAGTTACTGTAGGTCCTTTTTTAGGTTTCATTTGGCCTACAGCTCCTACTTTAAAAGCACCAAAAAGTTCTACCCACTCAAGTTCGTGATCCCAAGAAGGCCATTTTGCTACGTCCTCCCATATAGCCCAAATTTGCTCAGCACTTGCTTCTGTGCTAATCTCTTCACTATATATCCATTTAAACATGATAATCTCCCCTTTTTTACAAATTCCTTATCTTTAGTGATAAAGAATAATATAAAAAAGTATCCTTAAAGCTGCACAACGATAAGATACTTAATACTCTCAGATTTACTTAATATGTAATGATTAAATCAACAAGGGATACTACTAAACTAAACACACAAATATTCAGGATAAATGAACAATATTTTCAATACTAAACAAAATATCTTTTTTAAATTTATACAATAACAAAAATAGACGTTACGCATCATATAAGATATAAATGCAGACTGCATAGCTTAAAGCTTTCAACTGCTGATGAAATGTGATGATTAAGGTATAGCAGAAAAAATTAGACAAAAAAGATCATAACTATTATCGAGGAATATATATCCTATTGGAGAAAAAACATCCTTCTATAGTAAAGCTAATAAAAATTCATCAATTCCTTTAACATTAGAATCTTTTATTGATTTTCTGCTTAACCTTTTAAAAACCATATAAAATGAAGAAAACTGTGTAAAAGCATTTTTTCATCCTATCGGATAAACACAAGAACTTTCTCAAGATGTAAGCGATCGTAATTTATAGAGACGTATTGCTGTTTCACCATAAAAACGCTCATCATCTAGATAAAAGACGTCAGGTAAATGAATCATTGTATCTTTCTTTTCTTCAAGTATGAAGAGTGTATCAGCTTTTGCCCACCCTCCTCGCAAAGCTTCTACAAAAGCACGTTCACCTAAACAATGGCTATAGGGAGGATCAGCGCAGATAACATCAAATGGCAGCATTGTTCCAATATTACCAAGTTTGGTTGCATCTCGACGCAAAATCCGCCCTATTGACTGTAATTCAAAGGCTTCGATATTTTTTTGAATTACCCCACGCCCCTCAACCGAGTTTTCAACAAAAACAGCAGCCTTTGCTCCACGTGAAAGTGCTTCGATGCCTAAAGCACCAGTCCCAGCAAAAAGATCAAGAATGCGTTTATTGGTCCAAAATTGTTCTTCACGGCTAGAAAGAATATTAAAAAGGCTTTCACGTGTACGATCACTCGTTGGGCGAATCGACTGATTAACAGGCGAAAACAAAACACGCCCAGCAAATTTACCGCCTATGATCCGCACGTGGACCTCCAAATCGCTTCGAAGTTTTTGCACCGTCCCTATGTGGTTTAGATTTTTTCATAGCACCACCAAACGATTTTACCTTTTTCTTTCTCTCAAAAGAATGCTCATCATGACCACCTTTTATCATTTTCTCTTTATCCTTTAAAAAGCGATCTTTCTTACCAAAGGGATGCGTCTCGTCGTAAGATATTTTGCCATGTTTTTGAACAAACCTTTCCCTCTTCTCTTTGTATGACGGATTTTCTTTTAGTTTTTCCTTGCCTCGATGAAATGATTTTCTACCATCCAAATCGCTCTTATGATCATGCGATTTCTCCTCACTATAGGAAGGCTTTCTACGTGCACTTTGCGGACGTGCACCAGGAGCCATCCAAACATTAGCACGGCGAGAACGCGATAGAAAACGCTCTGCTTTTCCTTCTTCACTTTTCTCCTTCTTTACATTCTCATGAGACTTTGTACTTAATCGTGCGCGACTATGTTCAACAGAACCATCTCTTGGTCGGCGTCGTATCGCCCTTTCACTTGAGAAAACCCAACCATCATTTGCAACAGAAAGATCTTTCTGGCTTTGCTTTTCTGCAACAACTGCAGAATTTGAAAATGGCTTAAGAATAGGAGCATCAAAATCTGCATTGGCTTGCATAATTAAACGCTCACCCAACTGATCTCGTAACATCCGCCCTTTTAACTCTTGCACGGCTCCTTCTTCTAAATCAGAGAGATGAAATGGACCATAAGATACACGTATTAATCGATTAACTGATAATCCCAATGCCCCTAAAACATTCTTTATTTCACGATTTTTTCCTTCTCGCAAAGCGACAGAAAGCCATACATTCGACCCTTGTTCGCGTTCAATTGATGCTTCAATCGAACCATAAAAAATACCATTAATTGCAATACCATTTTTAAGGTTATCCAGCGCACTCTGTTTTACTCTTCCATGAGCACGGACGCGATATTTGCGGACCCACCCCGTTACAGGAAGCTCTAATACACGCGCTAAGCCACCATCATTGGTTAAAAGCAAAAGCCCTTCCGTATTAATGTCAAGCCTTCCAACAGAAAGAACACGCGGCATTCCTTTTGGTAAATTACTAAATACTGTAGGTCTGCCTTCAGGATCACGGTTCGTGGTGACAAGACCTGCTGGCTTATGGTAAAGCCATAAACGCGTTCGTTCTATAGGAGGTAAAGGTTTGCCATCAACTATAATAACATCAGAGCGGCTAACATTAAAAGCAGGCGTTGTCACGACTTTACCATTCACAGAAATACGACCTGCAACAATCATCATTTCTGCATCTCGACGCGAAGCAATACCAGCACGCGCTAATCTTTTAGCAATTCGTTCACTCTCATTATTTTCATTCATTTGCGTTTCAAACCAATCTTTGCAAGTATGTTCAGAAAATTATTCACATGCACCATACCGCTTATCCTGAAAAATGAAGTAGCATAATCATTTATCATTTTCTATCCTTTAACGACAATAATGTATCTGCCAACTTGCAAGTTTGTTTTAAACTCTTAAAAAAAATAGAGGTATTCTTTTCATTATAAAAGCGTAATAAATTATTCATTCCATAGCATTCCTTATCGAGATAACCTTTAGATTTTCTATACCTTCAGTAGAAAGAATATTATGACCTTGACGCCCATGGAAATAGCCCTTTTAGAAGCGCAAGAGGCTGCAAAAAAAGATGAAGTTCCCGTAGGTGCTATCATTACACGTGGAAAAGCTATCATTGCACGCGCTGGTAACTTTATAAAATCTGCATATGACCCTACAGGACACGCAGAAATACGCGCAATCCGTATGGCTTGTGAAACATTGCAAAGCGAAAGGCTTCCTGATTGCGATCTTTATGTAACACTTGAACCTTGTGCTATGTGTGCCGCTGCCATTTCATTTGCACGCATACGACGTCTCTATTATGCAACAAATGATCCCAAAGGAGGTGCTATAGAAAATGGCCCACGTTTTTATCAGCAAACAACCTGCCATCACAAACCTGAAATTTATTCTGGTTTCAAGGAAAAAGAAGCAGCTCAATTACTTAAAGACTTTTTTGTACAAAAGCGATACTAAAAATAATTCTTCTTCCATAACTTTCACTCTTTAAAAACTATCCTACTTCTCAAAAAAGACTGTTAATTCTTCTGATATATATATATAGCAAAAGCTATTTCGAAGCATTTTTTCTCTCTTTTAATTCTGCATATTGTTTCTATTAGATGATACATTCATTCAAAAGAATAATTCATTATTTTGTATATAAAATATAAAGTCCAAAATATCGTAGATATACTCTCATTTCAAATTACATTGAAACAGTAAAAATCTCTTTCTTGCACATCATAAGCGGAATTATCGTCTGGATAAAGAACGTTTTAGAAAAGACTAAAAATGTCTCTTATGAAAGCTCTCAAATGCAAGAATTATCGCAACATTGGAGTCTGTAAAATGAAATGATGGTATCCACTTTCTCCTTCCTAAGCATAAAGTATTGGAGCACAATAGATTTTACGTTATACTATCCACATGAGCAATGTTGTAAAATGAGCTTGAGAAATGTTTCGTGTTAAGGAAACGCATAAGGACTCTCTCGATGCTGTTGTCATATTGCTATTTCATGAGAATACCCCCTCCTACAGCAGCATTATAACTGCGCGCGAATGAGAGCTTGGTATCATAAGTAATTGGAAAAATACTTTACTTTAAATGTTTTGTCTTTTCCCTATCGACCAATAGGTGCGGTTTTTGCCGGTTGGCGATAACTTAAAGGTGGTTCAGTGAGATAGCGACGGTATTTTGAACTTCCAACTTGTGCTCTCTGACGACGTAAATATTCTTGTCGTTGCTTCGCATTCAACTGTGAAGGATTTTCTGAACCAACGCCATTAACTGACGATCCTTTGTGAGGAAAAGGTGTATTTCCTTGATGCTTCTTCGATGCTGCCATTTCATTGACAGATCTATCTTGTTGTGGTACCGGCAAAAATCTGCGTGAACTAGGGCTTGGTATTACAAGTTTTGGATGAGGTTTCATAACAATCTGGCTGCTGTTATTTGTTGGTGTTAATGAAGTGATATTAGCAACATCTTCAAAAAACTGTATTGAAACTGGTTTATTGGTACCATAGGTAGGAGCGGATAAATTGCATCCCGTTAAAACAAAGCACATCCCTAAAATTCCTATTGGAAATATTTTTATTTCACGTTTTCTCACTGCCTATTCCATTTCCTAGGTGTATGGCTGATTAATATTCCCGTTATTTATGAGAGAACGGTCCATACACAAATTTCCCCCCTGCAGATAAAACAACGGAATTTTTTCGTACCACAAAAAACTATATTCATCAATATGAGAAATTTACTTGCATTTCTTTCCTTTGATCTAAAACTTTAAATCTTGCCAAGAAGCTGCAATTCCCGCAAAGCAGCTGCATCACGAGCAGATACATCCGGATAAACTGGATCACTTCCAACATCTTGTGTATAACGCCATGATCGAGCACATTTTTTTCCTAATGCCTTCTCTGGATATACACCAACACCTTCAACATCATTCAAAGTAAAAGCATCAGAAGGTATTGTGTCCTGCGTAATTGTGAGTGCACTGGTAATACAGATCTCCGCCATATCCACATTTTCTAATGCCTCTCGTAAAACCAGATTGGAAATAAAAACAATAGGCGCAGCTTCCAAAGAGGATCCAATACGCTTATTAGCACGTTCAAGCTCTAAAGCACCTGTCACAACTTTACGGACCTGCCGAATTTTTTTCCAACGCTCAGCCAAAGATTGGTTTTGCCATTCTTCTGGTACAGAGCGAAATTGTTCCAAATGCACCGATTGGCTTTCTGGGTAACGCTCTAACCAAGCTTCCTCCATAGTAAAAGGTAACATTGGAGCAAGCCATGTTACCATACGCTCAAAAATCTCACGGACAACCTGCAAGGAGGCCTTGCGTTTTTTTGATGAAGGCGCATCACAATAAAGAGAATCCTTGCGGATATCAAAATAAAATGCCGATAACTCAATGATTGAAAAATCCAATAATGCACGCATAATCTTTTTAAAATCAAATTCATCGTAAGCGCGATTAATCAACTGATCAAGTTCAAAAAGCCTATGCAATATAAATTTTTCAAGATCCGGCAGTGCACCATAAGATACTTCTTCTCCATCATCATGTGCTAAAGTTCCTAGCATCCAACGAATTGCATTGCGTAGTTTACGATATGAATCCACATTTGTTTGAAGTATTTTTTTGCCTAAACGCTGATCTTCCCAATAATCAGTTGTCATAACCCAGAGACGAAAAATATCAGCTCCAGATGTTTTAATGATCTCTTGCGGAACAACCGTATTGCCTAAAGATTTAGACATTTTCTTACCATTCTCATCCAAAGTAAAACCGTGTGTGATCACGGACTTATAGGGAGAACGAGCACGCGTACCACAGCTTTCCAAAAGAGAAGATTGGAACCATCCGCGATGTTGATCTGAACCTTCAAAATAAACATCAGCAGGCCATTTCAAATCAGCCCGATCTTCTAACACAAAGCTATGGCTTGCTCCAGAATCAAACCAAACATCCAAAATATCATAAACCTGTACCCAAGGCTCATGTGCACGCTCACCTAAAAAACGTTCACGTGCTCCTTCAGCAAACCATGCATCTGCCCCTTCTGCTTCAAAAGCCCGTAAAATACGCTCGTTCACACCTTCATCTTTTAGAATAACACCATCCTCATTCGCAAAAATACAAATAGGAACACCCCAAGAACGCTGACGAGAAAGAACCCAATCAGGACGATCTTCTATCATAGAAGCTAGGCGGTTTTGTCCAGAAGACGGCACAAAACGCGTTTTTGAAACAGCTTCCAAAGCCCGACTACGTAAAGTTGAACCATCCCCAAAATCTTTATCCATTGAAATAAACCATTGTGGTGTATTGCGAAAAATAACGGGTTTTTTTGAACGCCAACTATGGGGATAGGAATGCTTTAAACGCCCACGTGCAAACAATCGATCTGCTTTAATTAAAGCGTTAATGACCTCTTTATTGGCATCACCCATTTTTCCATTATCATCAATAACACGTGCAGGTCCTCCTTCACGATCTGGTCCTAAACCTGGAACATCTTTCGTATAGAACCCTGCATCATCAACAGGAAACGGTATAGATGAATCAATCCCCGCTTGCTTCAGTAAGGACTTATAATCATTCCAAATTTCAAAATCCTCACGCCCATGGCTTGGTGCTGTATGGACAAAACCTGTACCAGCACTCTCTGTTACGTGCGAACCATCAAGCAATGGAATTTTAAAGTTATACCCCCCAACCAAACCTTTGAGTGGATGAGAAAGAACAAGAGCTTTCAACTCTTCAGAAGAAATAACACGCAGACGCTTCAAAACAAGTTTGGCTTTTTCTCCACAACTCATCGCTAAAGCGTCTGCAAAAAGAAGCTTTTCTCCCACTTGAGGACCAAAATCATTTTCAGCACTTTCAACTTCGTAAATACTATAAGAAATTTGCGAAGAATAACTCACTGCACGATTGCTTGGAATTGTCCACGGTGTTGTTGTCCAAATGACGACATGAGCACCATATAAATCATCAGAATTTGCTTCAAAAACAGGAAACTTAACCCAAAGCACCTCTGATTCATGATCATGATATTCAATCTCAGCCTCTGCCAAAGCCGTACGCTCTACAACAGACCACATCACCGGCTTGGAACCACGATAAATCTGATCTGACATAGCAAATTTTATCAATTCACTGGCAATGCGTGCTTCTGCATGAAAAGCCATTGTAGTATAAGGCGCGTTAAAATCTCCCACAACACCAAGGCGTTTAAATTCTTCACTTTGAACGGTTACCCAATGCTGTGCAAATTCACGGCATTCTTTACGAAACTCGTTAAGAGGTACCTCATCCTTATTTTTTCCTTGTGCTCGATATTTTTCTTCAATTTTCCATTCAATTGGAAGCCCATGGCAATCCCAACCAGGTACATAATTTGCATTAAAACCACGCATTTGGAATGAACGGACAACCACATCCTTTAAAACTTTGTTTAAAGCATGCCCAATATGAATATGTCCATTTGCATAAGGTGGACCATCATGAAGAATATAAAATGGACGATCTTTTGCTTGTTGGCGCAATTGCGCATAAAGCCCCATATTTTCCCAACGCGCCATCAATTCAAGCTCTTTTTGCGGAAGCCCTGCACGCATCGGAAAATTTGTCTGTGGGAGATAAAGAGTTTTTGAATAATCTATTGTTTCATTTTTCACAGTCATTGTGAAATATTCCTGTCCACTTTTACGATTTCATTTTTGCATAACTTCCCTGAACCCTGCAACTCTGGTTTTTATCTATAGGGAAAGCCGAGCTTATCATTCGTATTAAGCAGCGATCAGGAAAATATATCATCACACTCTATGGGCTTTATCATGAAATTCACAAGAAAAGAAACCAAAAAGTGATCTTTTAAAAAATAAAGGCTCCACTAATAGTGGAGCCTTTAGAAATTTACTCTTTAAAAAATTAGAATTTATAAGCTACACCAACGCGGAAATCATTGGTTTTGTAGTTAACTTCAAGTTTTTCCTTTGCAAATTTCTTTTTACCAAAATCAGAGTAACGATATTCTGCACGTACAATCACATTATCCAGAAGCGAGAAATCAACGCCACCACCAAGTGTGTAACCAATCATGGTTTTTGTTTCATCAGATAAGTTCTTAGAAGAAATGACTCTTCCATCCTCATCCTTAACGGATATTGATACAGTGTCTTGGAACTGCCCATAAGCAATACCGCCAGCAAGATAAGGCATAAAGCGATCAGCAGCAAAACCAATACGTACCCGTGTAGCACCACCCCAATTTTGTTTGAAAGTATGATTTAAAGTTTCAACTTCATCCTCTTGATCAAGACCAAGTTCAGAAGCCATCTTTTTCATTTGTTCTATACCATATACACTGGAATTGTTCTTATCCACCGCTTGTGTACTTTGTGCACCATGTCCAGCCACATTCTGTCCACCATGAGAACGAGAAGCATGTGGATTAGTACCATTCGGATGAGCACCAGAGCTACGCCCACCTGCATGAGGTGCACCATGCGAATTAGCATTTCCGCTACCATGGGAAGAACTATGATGACCTCCGTTTTGGGCTCCGCTTGTTCCATTGGAATATTTTGCTGACTCAGAGGTTGACCCTGATCTCGCGAGTACAAGTGATCCGCTCGGTACTGTTTTTTCTACTGCTGATGGTTGTGATGCAGGTTGTACCGATGTGGGTGCTTTTGCTGCTGGCTGACTTGCGCCTAATACTGTTGATGAGGCAGAGGATACTGGTGCTTTTTCAGCCGTTTTTGCAGATCCTGCTTCTGCAGATTTTGCAGGTGCACTTGTTCCACTTGACCCTACTCCTGCTGTTTGATTTCCTGCTGTTGATTTTACCAATGAGGACGATGATGACTCCCCTGCTACTCCTGCCCCTGTGCCAATAGCTGTTGGTTTAGATGTAACTGGATTTGATCCATTTCCTCCTACTGCTACCGATGGCTGTCTTGTATCTGATCTTGCCAATAATCCCGATGATGCTTGCACTGATCTTCCCTCTGTCTGTGGGGAGATTTTTTTAGATGGAACAGTTTGTGTGCTGCCCTCTGCTGGCGTTGGCGTTCCTCTTACTTCTGATCTCGTCACTTGTTTGGAGGTTTCTGTTTCTGCAGCAGGTTTTGTTGATGTAGTTCCTACATCTGCTACTTTTGGTGCAGGTTGTTCTGAAGCAGCTGTTTGTGTTGTCTTTCCTGTTGGTGTTCCTGTTGTGGTTACAACTTCTGCGGATCTGCGGGATCTTACGACTGCATTTTCTACTGTAGTGTTATCAGCCGCACCTATGGTAATGGTCTTTGTGTGTTTTTTTCCAGATATCATTAAATCCGTATCGATGCCAAAAATAAAGTTATCACCGAGATCAATATTAGAACCTGCATAAAAACCACCTACAAAACCTGAAAGTTTAGGAGAGAACTCTTTATCCAGTGGTAAACTCTTTTCTTGACCAACAAGAGCCACATCAGCCTTGCTTGAAAAACCACCAGCTTGGACACCTAAATAAAGACCTGTCCATGAAAAAGTAGGTGCAACAATGGTAGAAGTAGTCGATGATGCTGGCTGATGAGGAATCATAACATCAGCAGCTAGTGCTGTAGACGCTGAAATTAAAGAAAAAATAGACGCTGTTATTAAACGTTTTGTATTCATAAAATCTCTCCAAATATCCAAAATGAAATTCATATAGAGCATCTTTTCTGAAATATCTGTAGCAAAAATGACACACTCACAAAAAAATAAAGATTTTTTGAAAATAAGGCTTCTTAAACTTTTAATTTTGCATTCAATGAAAATTTGTAAACTAAATCACTCTAGAATTATGTGTCTTAAAGTTGGATTCATTTTCATTAAATTTTTGCATAACTGTTAATGATAATATTCTTTATAAATTTCTTTTTACCGAAATCTGAATAACCGTATTCTGCATGCAATAAACTATCATCTGTTATTGCAAAATCAATGCCTGTGCAAACAGTGAAATCAAATGTTGCCTTTTTTAAAACCAAGCGCCATCAAAGTTTCATCTATTATCAGCATGATCTACTTTTGGTGCTTTAGCGATAGTATTTTGTATCTAAAATTAAGAAAACAAAGAACTTATTCAAACACTTGCAAAAAGACTTTTAGATTCTTTGCATAAGCATCTTCATCACGCCACATCACTTTGATTTATAATGATAACTTATTGTTTTCATATTGAATGAAAAAACTAATACTGTAGGATTCTATCATTTAAAATCTGTTCCATGTTGTATTAATCAAAATCATTCGCTTGCACGTCAAAAGCGGGATAAATGTGTGGATCAAATTTGTATAAGAAAGGACTAAAAATGGCTCTTATGAACCGTCTTAATGCAAGGTCTGTCGCAACATTGGGGGCTGGCAAATATAATGATGGTGCCGGCTTGTTACTTCATAAGCGTAAAGATGGTGGTGCTCAATGGATTTTACTGTATACCCTTCACGAACGTCGTCGTGAAATGGGATTGGGTGCCTTAAGACATGTCTCTTTAAAACAAGCCCGTGAATTGGCAACTAGGTGGCGTGCTGTTTTACGTGAGGGGCGTGACCCTATTAAAGAACGCAACAAACAAAAGCGTGAGGCAATGCGCAATCTCCATTACTTAAAAGATATTGCTTTAGATGCTTTTGAAAGCCGTAAAGCTGAATTAAAAAATGATGGCAAGGCTTGTAATTGGTTTTTACATTTACGCCTCCATATTCTCCCCAAATTAGGCTGTCTGCCCGTTTCAGAGATTACACAAACAGAGATACGTGATACCCTTGCCCCTATTTTGCATACAAAAGCTAGAACTGCTCGAACAGCATTGATGCGTCTTAATCTTTGTCTCAAACATGCGGCTGCCTTGGGTTTGGACGTTGATTTACAGGCAACATAAAAAGCACGCGCTCTCTTAGGAAAGCAACTCCATAAAGTTATTAATAGACCAGCCATGGATTGGAGAGAAGTGCCGGCTTTTTATCAGACGCTTTGTAAAACAACAACCATAACATATCTGGCATTACGTTTGCTTATCCTTACAGGGGTTCGTAGCAATCCTTTGCGTCATATTCATAAAGATCAAATTGATGGGGATATATGGACCATACCTGCTGAAAATATGAAAGGCAAGCGTGATACAACAAAAGAATTTCGCGTGCCTTTATCAACTGAAGCATTAGACATTTTAAAACAAGCACGATTGCTTTCTCGTAATGATTTCTTTTTTCTGCTAAAGGTCGCGGTCCCCTCGCTGAACGTTGTATGTCACACTATATGCAACAAACTGGTCTTGATGCCTGCCCGCATGGTTTTCGCTCTAGTTTACGCGATTGGCTTGCTGAAACAACCGATGCCCCCTATGAAGTTGCTGAAACCATTCTAAGTCATACAGTAGGAGGGCACGTAGAGCGCTCCTATCGTCGTACTGACTATCTAGAACAGCGCCGTGTCTATATGGATAAATGGGCGGCTTATGTCACAGGTCAAACCTAAAATATGGGGTGAATAACCCCATATCTGTGGATAACTTTCTCTCTCTTTTCTCTCATTCTTTCTCAATAAGAGTCATGAACGATCACATCAGAAAAACTATGATAAAATATTGTTTTCTATAAATACAATACCTTCAAAAATGAACCAAAATGTGGTTAATAAATAGTTATATTTTGTTTTCTTTTTTTATAGTGAAAGGATTTTAGAATGACAGAAAATGATATTCTTTTAACTGACCGTGAAAGTGCAAAATTGCTTCATATGAGTGTCTCAACTTTCCGCCGTCATGTAACCAATGGCTCTCTCCCAAAACCTTTAAAATTTGGTTTTTTATCGCGTTGGTTACAATCAGATCTTATCAATGTCATCGAGCAAGCAAAACAGCAACGTTATAACGACGCGGCATAAAAAGAAAACCTTGTCACGTAAGGACGGACAAGGCTTTCTCAAACTCATCAACCTGGTGCTTTATTTGGTGTAAATTCAAGGCTTTCTCTGCTGAAGTAAGACTTAAGGTTTGCATTCAAGTTGTTCTGAATGCTTTTTACAATAAGGGCTATTTAAGCGCCTCTTGACACTTCTCTGTGGGATGACAGCACCTGGACGACAAATCGGAAGATTTTCTTCTTTAAAAGTATAACACCATCCCCCTTCATGTTCATCTTTATAGTGGAATCCTGATTGAATCATGCAAGCATGGACTGTTGCCTGTGCATTAATACTCTGCTCTCTGCTTTCTGAATCCTCATCATAAGGCGTTGGCATTCCACATTCTAATAAAGCTTTTCCTATCTCAGTAAAATCTGCTCCTGGCTTCTCCCACATATACATATACCCTGGAGCAGGCTTAAAAAAATTACACCCAGCTATACTTAACAGGATTATCCCGCTTAATAATCTTAAAATGTGTTTCATTTTTTGCTCCATGAATTAATTGAATCAATTTGTATCCGGTGAGATGAACCATAATCATGTCTACATGCTCGATCCGCATTTGCATAACAAACATGAGGACTTGGATAATCAAATAGTACTTTCTTTGCCTCTTTAACTGCGTTACTACCAAGGGGACTCTTGTCAAAAGTAGCGGGATTTTTGCCAAACACAACACCAACAAAATCATCTGCATGGTTTTCCAAGCCGACAGTGGTTTTCTTTCCATCCCTTAAGATATATAACGTATCTGCCATGTCTTGAGTATTATAAGCTGGACCAAAAAAATTAACCGTTGTTTCCTTTGCTATACCGTGAACACCATGCTTTACTAAATCATGTGATCCATTTCCTGCTGTTATGGTACCACGACTATGGGCATCATCATGCAATCCTGTATTGCCATAAAGATACATTGTATCCTGGAATTTCTTGGTTGAATTGGTCAATCCAAAAAAAATCTACCTTCCAGAAACTTCTGAAAAATCGCTATCCCTACTTCCACTTCCCAGTCTTCAGCTTCTGGGAAGTATGTAAAATAAAGGGGACCATGATCATTGTCAGCAAACTGGACAGTATAACGCGCAGCATCATCTGGTGAGGTAAAAATACCATTGTAAAACATATGAACCTTGCCATCAGAACCTTTTTGTAAATGTTTTTCTTCTTCTGGTGTTAAATAGTGATACAGAGGTATTTTTCTTCCATAGCTGTCTTTTATATAGTTTCCATTTTTATCTGTTGCATAGAGGACATTGCCATTTTCATCATGCTCAACCTCACCCTCAGGATGCTCTTTGAGATATGCGAATTCACGTATTTTGTCCCAGTATCCCAATCCTTCATCCGATAAATCATTGATCATATCTACGCGATTATGCACTACCCCCTCAAGCGATGCGACATCTAGCTGTTCTACTGCTTGGTGTGCTGCTGCGGTGTTGCGGTTGAGAGAGCCAATGATTTGTCCAGCATCTTGCCCCATCGCCCTCTGTCCAGTTGTATCAGTAAGGATGATAGTCCCATCACTGATAGCAGATTTGGTTTCCCCTTCTGCTCCATCCTTGGCTTTGCCGTGATTTAAAACATTCTTGGCAATGTTTTTTATCGTGTCATTCCCAGAAAGGCTAAACCCATGGCTGCTGGCTTTAGCATGGGCACTGTTGCTGATATCACTGGTGCTAATGCTTCCAGTGGTCAGGCTGTTTTTGTCCGCCGAGGCTGTGCTAGCAATAATGCCTCCGGTTAGGGTCGTTTTGTCTTTAACAATGATATTAAAGCCGCCATCACCCGCTTTGATGCCTGATTGCTCCACAACACTATGATAATCGCTAGAGGATTTATCCTTTTGGAAAGAGGCACTCATGGAGCCCCCACCTATTTACTAAGGAAATTAAACGTGTGTAACATCAAACATATCATCATACAGTCTGCTAAAGATGAGAGCTTTGTTTTTTACCATTGGCTATGAAAGAAAATCCTTTGAGGACTATTTCAATCAACTTATCAAAAATAATATTAAACTTTTGTATGATATTCGTAAAAATCCAATAAGCAGAAAATACGGATTTTCAAAAAGACAATTAGAGAAAGTTGTAAACAACATTGATATTGAATATATGGCATATGCCTGAACTTGGAATCGCCTCTGAAAAACGAAGAAATTTGAAAACACAAAAGATTATGATCGCCTTTTTGAAGATTATCAAAATACAACTCTCAAGGATAATTCTTGTGCAATAAACAAATTATATCAAATTTTTTTAACAAAAAGCGCGTTGCAATCACCTGTTTTGAAGCCAATGTATGCATGTGTCATAGAGGACAACTCGCATTAGCTCTCATTCCATTGCCTGATTGGAAATATGAAATTAAGCACATCTAAAAAATAAATTTGCATATTTTTTTAAAATGGGAGTGCCCATATGCCTCCCAGCCCCCTACCCATTCCTAACAACTTTTAAGTGATGCATGATTCACGCTACGGGTGAATTCTGCGCAAATCAAGGAAAAGAAATATGAACTGACCGATGAAACAATTGAGGTTGGTGGATACATTACACTTTACCGCATCCGTGCTTTGAGAGACTTTGGAGATGTAAAGGCAGGTGATCTTGGCGCTTTTACACAAAAAGAAGACAATCTAAGTCATGATGGCAATTGCTGGATAAGTGATGATGCAAAAGTCTATGGTTATGCCAAGGTTTTTGGGGATGCACATGTTTACGGTGGCACATTTATTAGTGGAAAAGCTAAAATTTATGGAAATACTAAAATTTATGACAGTCCATTGATTTCCATCAGAGCAAATATACGCTGGCTATTAAACAAGCGCAAAATGGCATCTCCAAGAAAATAAACAGACTTACAAAAGGCTCTTTCGATTGGTTATTGCATCAGTATTTACAAAGCATGCAATGGCATAATCAATTAGAATCTACTAAAAAAATTAAATATCGAATTCTGAATAATGTTTCTAAACATATCGGTGATCGTGCATATAAAAGCATAAACAAACAACACATTCTTGAAGCCGTAGATAGAAGGCGAGAGACCCCCGCGGCGGTAAAACATTTTTTGACCTCTTTAAACAGTCTCTTTAATTGGGCGGTTGATAATGATCTTTTGAATAGAAATCCTGCTTTTAATTAAAAGCACCAAAATCTTTAAACAGTGGGGGATTACTGCCATGGCTAGAAGAGGACATAGACAAATATTATCACCGTTGGTCACATGGTACACATGAACGCGTCTGGATTGATGTTCTTCTTTATACAGGCTTGCGTCGTGGTGATGCCGTTCGTATCGGCTGGAAAGATATCACAACAGATAATATTATTCATTTAAAAACAGAAAAGAGCCAATTTAAAACAGATGTTTTTCTTCCTATTTTATCAGAACTAGAGGAAACCCTTAAAATTGGTCCCATAGGTGATGAAACATTCATTTGTGGTAAAGGTGGAAATAAGCTTGTCAAAGAAAGTTTTGGCAACCTCTTTCATGAAGCATGTAATGCGGCGGGTATTAAAAAATCAGCGCACCGATTGCGAAAATTAGCAGCAAAACGTGCTGCCAATGCTGGTGCTACGGTTTCACAAATGAAAGCGCTTTTTGGCTGGACAGAAGATAAAATGGCATCCCTTTGTACCAGAACAGCCGATAGAAAACGACTTGCAATAGAAGCAATCAAAAAGCTACAAAAAAGTTAGAGCAATGGGCAGCAGCTAAAAAAACAAACCAAAGCACCATCAAAATTATTAACGAAATCAAAGCGGCGTTTGAGGTGTATCAGAAACAAGAAGAGAAATAGGTGGTTGTGCCTGTTGCTTTGTTTGCCATAAATTATAGTTTGTTTGCATATCCAACCAAAATTTTGCTTTACTAAAACCAGCTAATTCTAATTTAATAGCAAGCTCGGTACTTATAGAAGCATGTCCGTTAATCACTCTTGATAAAGAAGCTCTTGTCATATGGAGATGATCAGCTAATTTTTGTATTGTTATCCCCATTTCTTCTAAGAAAGCTACTTTCAGAACTTCACCCGGATGTGCGGGGTTATGCATCATTTTCTTTCATTCCTCTCATCAATGGTAATCTTGATAATCAACAAGCTCCACATCTGTTCCTATAAAGCGAAAAGTAACACGCCAATTTCCATTCATCCATATAGAATAGTACCCTGTAAGTTCACCTTTAAGAGGGTGTATTTTAAAGGCAGGCGCTCTCAACATTTCAGGCGTAGTAGCACTTGTTAAAGCCGTTAAGATAACGCGTAATTTTTTACGTGATCTGGTCAAATAGCTTTTGTGGAACCTGTTGTATAAAATAATTTTAAGCCCTTATGTTTAAAACTCACAATTGCCATATACTGCCCCTTGTCGTATATCATTGCTATACGGTTAATAACAATAAGAGTCAAGCCCATGTTAGAAATATCTGATTATATATCTGGAAAAAATGGATGGGAATAAGTGATAAAAAAGCTTCAAAAAGGTTAGGGATAGACACCCAAAAAAACATAACAGAATCAATGATTATAAAATCCCTTACTCTTGTAATAAATTATTGATTTTAATTGCCTTTTTTACACTCTTTTAGTGGTGCAAAACTATAACGATGTAATCCTATAACTGGTCCATATTTATCAAGAGCTGTACGATGCGCTAGCGTTGCATAACCTACATGCTTCTCTAAACCATACCCTTTATAAACTTGTCCTGCACATTCCATCATCCGGTCACGCGTTACTTTTGCAATAATAGATGCGGCTGCAATGGAAACCGAACGCTGATCACCCTTAATCAACGCCATTGCAGGACAGGACAACTCAGAAGGAATATCACGCCCATCAACAAGGACATAGTGGACTGGAATGGCTAATCCTATAATACAGCGACGCATTGCTTCTAAAGTTGCTTTTCTAATATTGGATTGATCAATTGTACGAGCACAAAGACTGGCAACTGAAACCGCTAATGCACTTTGCAAAATTTCATGATAAAGTCTATTTCGTTGGAGAAAAGAAAGTTTTTTTGAATCATTTAACCCATTAGGAATACGATCTTTATCCAAGATAACTGCTGCTGTTACCACAGGTCCAGCGAGAGGCCCCCGTCCTACTTCATCAACACCTGCTATATGAAAAAAACCCTGTTTTTGCAAATACAATTCGCACGAAAAATTTGGTTGTAGCGGAAAATTAAACATCTTTGATAAATCACAAATACAACAAACATACATCTATTTCTGTAGACTGATCATTTTTTGCAAGCATTACAGTTTTAAATGGCTCTTCAAACATTCCGCGAATTCTTGCACAAAAAATAAAAAAACACATTTCTTTGGTTACCCTCTTTTATTATGTATAATAAAATCATGATGAAATAAAAGCTTTTATATTTATTTATCAAATAGTTCCTAAAGTCATGATAGGTTTTATAAACCAATTTGGGTGCATTGATTTGATAAAAAGAGCTGCTTGTTGCGCCGTTTGTTTATTTTTAAAAATGCCAAAGCAAGTTGCTCCCGTTCCAGACATACGGGAAAAAAGAGCCCCACATTCATCTAATATAGATAACACTTCAGCTAACTGAGGTGCTATTTTTAATGCAGGAGAAAAAAGATCATTACGCGTTTCTTGTAAAACTTCAACTAATGAATCAACACTCTTTAAAGCGTCTGTATTAATTTTTAAAGAAGGATTATGACGCTTCTCTAACGCTTTAAAAACAGCTTGTGTTGAAATCTCTTGTCCATGATTAACCAATACCATTGCTAATGAACAAGCTTCTTTTAGTCGTATCATCTCTTGACCAATCCCTTTAACCAAAAGCGGCTGCTGATACTTTAATGCACAAAGGCACATGGGAACATCAGCACCAAGAACTAAGCTCATTTTTGCTAATTCTTCGTAAGAGCAATCAAGATTCCACTGCCGACGCAACATGCTGATAACCCCAGCTGCATCACCTGAGCCACCACCAATGCCTGAAGCAACAGGTAATGTTTTTACAAGCCGAAAAAAAGCAGGTTGAGCACATTCCGGAAAAGTCTTATGCATAAAGTCCCGTGCGCGAATAACCAAATTGTCTAAATGAGAAACAAGCCCTTTTGCAAACGGCCCCGTCAAAACAAACTGATTATTTTCACAAGGTGCATAGTGTAGACAATCACCGCTAAGACTAAAATAAACCAAACTTTCTATTAAATGATACCCATCAGCACGTTGCCCCACAACATGTAGAGCTAAATTCAATTTAATAGGTGTAAATAAATAGGAATGTCTTTGGAACGAAGTTTGTACATTTGATATCATATGACGTAATATTCACTTACATAGGGTTCTTTTAAAAATTCCCCCCTTTTACCCACACTTTTAGCACGAGCCCTATAAACAGCTTGGAATATTCTTAATCGTTTTCTAAAAAAACAATAAATATAAAGAGTTCTCATACAAAATAAACGACATGTTCTCATTCATATCATTTCAAGCCTTTTTTCTTCTAGCATCTGTTTTTAGATAAAAATCTCTCTGGCTTGAATGATCCTTTCCATCACAAACCATAACGCTGCCAAAGCGCTCGCTCTTCTGCTGCCATCAATGCACTATCAACGACTGTATAAACCGTATGTGCCGTCACTCCTGAAGGCGTTTTAGGTCCTAAAAAACTTTTTGGAGGCATAATAAGTCGAAGTTTTGCATCATTACCAAAGCGCTCCTTAATAACAGAACGTACATCATTCAATCCATCAACCAGACCAAGCTCAACGCTTTGTTTTCCACTCCAAAACATTCCTGTAAAGAGATTCGAATCATCTGATAATTTTTCAGCACGCCGTTCTTTAACCAAATCGATAAAAGTTTGATGCACTTCAAGTTGGAGAGATTTCAAATGCTCAATATCCGCCTTTTTTTCTGGCTGAAATGGATCTAATGTAACTTTGTTCTTTCCTGCTGTGTATACACGCCGTTCGATACCAATTTTCTTCAAAAGTTCCGGAAAACCAAAGGAAGCTGAAACCACTCCAATGGAACCAACAATTGAAGAAGGATCTGCAAAAATTTCATCCCCTGCACAAGCAATCATATAACCACCAGATGCTGCAATATCTTCAATAAACACAAGAACCTTTTTATTTTTTTCTTCTGCCAAGTCACGAATGCGCTTGAAGATAAAACGCGATTGTACAGGTGAACCACCAGGAGAATTAATAATAAGTGCAACAGCCGGTGACTTTTTGTGTGCGAAAGCCTTCTCTAAAAGATTTGCACACCTACTGAGGGAAAGGGTACGAGATATAGATGCTGATGAATCCATAATTGCTCCTTGAAGGCGCACCACAGGAATTTCAAGTTTATCGGAAGAAAAACGGCGTGGAATAAAACTTTTAATAAAATCCATCAAAACAAAATCTCCTTATAAATTAAGAACAATTAAATAGGCAAGGACAACAAAAAGGAACAACGCTATAATATCCAAAAGCGCCAATCAATCCCCACATTACAACCAGAAATATAACTTCACCCAAAAGCTAAACCTCCCTAATGACAAAGTGTAGACTTTAAATAATAAACTAAAAAACACAAGATACTATTAGAAAAGTTCCCACAAGCTTATATATCCATTATTAATTGCATCAACTCGAGGTGAAAAAGTATGGTCATTACCTTCATGTATAACCAATGCCGGTAAAATAGATAAAGCTGCTCTGCTTCCTCGTTTTGCGTAAAATAAAAGACGAATTGCTGCTGTTTTCGCACGGGCATGCACAGGAATTATACAAATACCACCAAAACGCCCTTCTAAAGCACGCAAGATATCTGTCAGCGATTGTGGACGTGCAATGAGCCCTAAGTATCCACCTGGCTTAACAATAGCTGCTGCACTCCGCAACCAGTTATCAAACATTGCTTCAGACATAACATGTGCTTCAGATTTTTGTTTATCAGGTGTCTTACGATCGGTGGGATTATTAAAAGGTGGATTCATAATCGCAAAATCAAAGCTATTATCTATCAAACCTGCTTTTATACGGGCATTCCCTTTGAAGGTAACATCTGCTTCTAGCAAACAAATTCGGCTAGCAAATTGTTTATTTTGTTTTAGCATAAGCGTTTTTTGAGCGTAAGATACCATAAAAGCTGAACGTTCAACTAAGGTAACATGAACTTTCAGACAACGCGAAGCAACAGCCAACCCTGCAGCTCCAGCACCTGCGCCTAAATCAACAACCTTGCCCTTTAAATTACTTGGAACCAAACTAGCCAATAACATCGCATCCATTCCAGAACGATGACCATATTTATGGGGTTGAACCAAATAAAATTTTCCGCGGTGAAAACTGTCAATTGTTTCACCACTCTGATTCGTTGTTTTATCCATTTAAAAGCCTAATGTTCACCTTTATAAACTGCATTTTTGCCATTCAGCTGCTATTTTAAATTTTTTTATTATTTCATAACAACAAGATTACACTCGCTAAAGAACATTTCTTGCCAATAACATTCCAAGCTTACACTTCAAAGCGCCATCAAAAGCTTGAGTCAAAACCAAACCCCCTTTATGCTAGTAAATAAAGTAAATTTTATATATGTCCATTGCAATACTCTAGGAGTAAACACATTGAGCGCAGCTATCAAACCAGAACAAATAAGAAATAATCAAATTTCTCTTCAATCTCTTGTCAATCTTACTCAAAAAGATATGGAGCGTGTAAATCAATTTATTCTCTCTATGGCAAAATCAGAGGTTGAGATGATCCCTGAAATTTCTAACCATCTTATTTCATCAGGTGGAAAGCGATTACGCCCAATGATTACGCTCGCTTCTGCTCATATGTTCGGTTATCAAAGTGACGGACATATAAAACTCGCAACAGCTGTTGAATTTATGCATACAGCAACATTACTACACGATGATGTGATTGATGAAAGTAATTTGCGACGTGGAAAATCCACGGCACGGATGATTTGGGGGAATCAAGCAAGCGTACTTGTTGGTGATTTCCTGTTGGGTCAGGCTTTTAAAATGATGGTCGATGTCGGTTCCATAGAAGCGCTCTCTGTCCTAGCGAACGCTGCTGCAATTATTGCTGAAGGAGAAGTCATGCAACTTTCTGCTGCAAAAAATATCAAAACCAGCCCTTCAGACTATCTCAAAATCATCAATGCCAAAACAGCCGCACTTTTTTCAGCAGCCGCTGAAGTAGGACCGATTGTTGCTGGCTATGGACATAAAGAGCGTTCTTCATTACGTGAATATGGAACATCTTTAGGTTTAGCTTTCCAATTGATTGATGATGCACTTGACTATAGCGGTAGTGCTCAAAGCTTAGGAAAAAATATAGGGGATGATTTTAGAGAAGGAAAAATAACAATGCCTGTTATTATCGCATATGAACGTGGAAATATAGTAGAAAAAAATTTCTGGAAACAAGCACTTGAAGATGGCAATAACAATAATGAAGCCTTCGCATACGCGCAACACTTAATAGAAAAGTATGATAGTATCACAGATACAATAGAACAAGCACGCATCTACGGAAAACATGCAATTGATGCTCTTGTTCCCATGAACGAAAATCTTGCTTACAATGCTCTCGTTGAGACTGTTGAATTTTGTATTGCGCGCGTAAACTGAATTCTTTGCAAGAATCGCAGTATTTCTCAATAAAGTAATGAGATATGATCTATAAACAACACCATCGATTGATTATCTTGAAAAGGATTAGCTCCATGTGCTCTGCAACGGTATCCCGAATTTTTACCCTCTTTATCGTGGGTATCATGCTGATGCCATTCCCCACCTACAGTAAAATAAGCACCGCAATTCATACAAGCTCATTTACAGGTGCTTATTTAGCTGGAAGGGTTGCAAATCATGAAAATAAAACAGAACTTGCTATCAATTACTTTAAACAAGCACTCATTTATCAACCTGATAACATTGAAACACAAAAAGAGCTCCTTGAAGCTATGCTCTCGGTCGGAAACTTTAAAGAAGCTGTCCAACAAGCCCAAAAACTCAAAGAGCAAGATGTTATAACTCCCTTTGTTTCCTTAACTTTGTCAGTAGAAAGTCTCATCAAAAAAGACTATAAGAATGCCAATTTTCTTCTACAATCAAAAGAACCTCCGAAATCCAATAATCCAATACCTGAACTCATCGGTGCTTGGATTAAATTTGGATCTGGACAAAAATCTCAAGCAATCACTGATCTTAAGAAACTCAAAGGTCCTGTCTGGTATGACCTTTTTATATCTTATCATCTAGCACTTATGAGCGACCTTGCAGAACAGCCAAAGGATGCAAAAAAATATTTCATTAAAGCACTGAATAACAAACAGGGAACTCTTATCGCTCCTAATACTTATGAGCGTATTATCATAGCCTATGCCTCATTCCAATTGCGCCATAATATGCGCAACCAAGCTCTTCAAACAATCCAGCATGGCGAACAAATGTTGTCAGATCGAGAAGTCCTTAAAAACTTTCGAGAAAAAATTGAAAAAAATTCTTTCTTAGAGAGAGTTATTAAAACACCTCAACAAGGAGCAGCCGAGGTATTATATAATTTTGGAACAGCCCTCAACTACAAAAACTCAGGGCGAATTGCACGTATTTTTAAGCAATTATCTTTCGCCTTATACCCTCAAAATGACGCAACACTGTTTCAGCTCGCACACATTTCTGCTAAATTGAACGATCCACATCAAGCAATTAAACTTTATCGCGCTTTATCCCCTAAATCTCCTTATTATAAAGATGGACAACTTCATCTTGCATTCCTTCTTGCCAATAACAACAATTACAAAGAAGCAATAAAATTACTCACATTGTTAAATAAAAAATTTCCCAATGATCGTAATATTTTGATAACGCTCGTTGCTTTTTATATGCAGGACAATAAATTTCTTGAGGCCATTAAAACTCTAGACTACGCTATTACAAAGATAAAAAACTTTCAGCAGGACGATTGGAAACTCTTTTATCAGCGTGGTATTGCTTTTGAACGTTTAAAGCAATGGTCAAAAGCAGAACTTGACTTGCGAAAATCACTTGAATTTTTCCCAAATCAACCGCAGGTTCTTAATTATTTAGCCTATTCCCTTGTGGAACGTGGTGAGAAGCTTGAAGAATCGCTCCGTATGCTACAAAAAGCCTCTGCTTTACAAGCTCACAACAGCCATATTCTCGATTCTTTAGGGTGGGCTTATTATAAACTAAAAGAATATAATAAAGCAGTGCAAATATTAGAAAATGCTGTCAGATTACAACCTGAGGACCCAACACTGAATGATCATTTAGGGGATGCCTATTGGAAAGTTGGGCGTAAACGTGAAGCAATCTTTCAATGGAACCATGCAATTGACGGAAAACCAGAAAATTCTGAACAAATTCAAGAAAAGTTGAAATTTGGTTTGCAATAAACGATGCTTAACCATAAACCACATGAATAATAAATAGAGAAACTAAAATTACTTTGGTTTTTTGTTTAGTCCAATATAAAGAGTATAAAGCGTGAAACTACCTGAACATCTTAACCCCAAACGTTCTTTTCAGGGACTAATCTTAACTTTGCAAAATTATTGGGCACACTATGGATGTGCAATTTTGCAACCTTACGATATGGAAGTCGGAGCTGGGACTTTTCATCCAGCAACAACATTACGCTCTCTAGGACCACGCCCTTGGAAAGTTGCTTATGTCCAACCCTCTCGACGTCCAACAGATGGCCGATATGGTAAGAATCCAAATCGTTTACAACACTATTATCAATTCCAAGTGCTTCTCAAACCCTCTCCGCTCAATCTACAAGAACTTTATATAAAGTCGCTACAAGCTATCGGGCTTGATACAAAACTGCATGATATTCGCTTTGTTGAAGATGATTGGGAAAGTCCCACTCTTGGTGCTTGGGGGCTTGGATGGGAATGTTGGTGCGATGGAATGGAAGTCTCTCAATTTACTTATTTTCAACAAGTGTGCGGCATTGAATGCGCTCCTGTTTCAGGGGAACTCACATACGGTCTTGAGCGTCTAGCGATGTATATCCAAGGGGTTGATAACGTCTATGACCTTAACTTTAATGGTTTGGAGGGAGAAAACAAAATAAGTTATAGAGATATTTTTTTACAGGCAGAACAGGAATACTCATATTATAACTTCGAATTTGCTGATACAAAACTGCTCCATCAGCACTTTATCGATGCAGAACGCGAATGCAGCGCACTTCTTGATGCTGGAAAACCAAATAAAGAAAATGTATTCCATCGCTGTGTTTTTCCTGCCTATGATCAATGTATTAAAGCAAGCCATATCTTTAATCTTTTGCAAGCACGTGGCGTTATTTCTGTAACCGAACGACAAAATTACATTCTTCGCGTTCGTAATCTCGCCCGCCGTTGTGGGGAAGCCTTCTTACTCACAGAAGCTGGACAAATATATACTGGAGAAGCCTAATGTCTGATCTTCTTCTTGAACTTTTCAGTGAAGAAATCCCTGCACGTATGCAACGAAAAGCTGCTGCTGATCTTAAAAAATCTGTTACAGATCAACTTGTGAATGCTGGATTGATCTATGAAGCTGCTCGTGAATATTGGACACCTTGTCGGCTCACATTGGACATACGCGGACTTTCCATACGCTCCAAAGATATCCATGAAGAACGCAAAGGTCCCAGTATAAAATCACCACAGCATGTAATTGATGGTTTTCTACGTGCAACAGGATTAAACGATATTTCTGAAGCGCATATTGGACATGATGATAAAAAAGGTCATTTTTATATTGCTAAAATTGTTAAAAAAGGTCGAGCTGCAGAAGAAATTATTGCCGATATTTTACCGGATATTATCCGCAACTTTCCGTGGCCGAAATCTATGCGTTGGGGAAAAGATTCAGCACAAAGTGGTACTCTGAAGTGGATTAGACCTTTACAAAACATTCTTTGCATCTTCGGACCAGAAATTGGTGAAACACATGTTATTCCGTTTACAATTGGTTCTCTTAAAAGCAATAATTTAACTTATGGTCATCGTTTCTTAAGTGATGGAAAGCCATTTCAAGTGCGCCGCTTTGATGACTATGTTACTCAACTTGAAACCCATAAAGTCATTCTGGATGCCGAAAGACGAAAGAATATTATTTTAGCTGATGCCCAAAATCTCTGCTTTGCAAACGGTTTAGAACTGGTTCAAGACAATCCCCTCCTAGAAGAAGTTGCTGGTCTTGTTGAATGGCCTGTTATCTTGATGGGTGATTTTGACCAATCATTCCTTGATATTCCTCCAGAAATTATTCGCTTGACCATTCGAGCCAATCAAAAATGTTTTGTCACCCGCAAACAAGGAGAAAAAGTAAAACTTTCTCATCATTTTATTCTCGTTTCTAATATTCTTGCAAATGATGAAGGCAAAGAAATTTCGAAAGGAAATAGTAAGGTTGTCCGTGCCCGTCTTTCTGATGCACTTCATTTTTGGCAAACCGATCAGCGTGATTTGCCTGATCTTCAACAATTGGAATCTTCTATAAAAAAATTTCAACTTGATATAAAAAAGCCTCTCGATCAAAGAATGGCACGACTTGATCATTTGAATGTAACTTTTCATGCTAAATTAGGTACACAAGGAGCAAGGGTAGAACGCATTGCTACACTCGCACAAGAAATTGCCCCTTTGATACAAACAGATCCTCTTTTAGCAAAACGTGCAGCCATCCTTGCAAAAGCTGATTTGCAAACAGAAATTGTCGGAGAATTTCCTGAACTACAAGGTGTTATGGGGAAAAAATACGCCCTTCTTCAAGGGGAAGATCCTCGCATAGCTGTAGCAATCGAAGACCATTATAAACCTCAAGGACCAACAGATCGTCTTCCACAAGAACCACTTGCTATAACCGTTATGCTCTCCGACAAAATTGACATGCTCGTTGGCTTTTGGCTCATTAATGAAAAACCAACGGGCTCAAAAGATCCCTATGCGTTAAGACGAGCAGCATTGGGAATTATTAGGCTTGTACTTTCGCGAGATTGGAAAATCAATCTTATGCCACTGTTTCAGTTAGCAATGAATCTTTTCTTACAACAAAAAAATAAATATGAAATCTCTCAAAGAGAAAATTCACAATTGATGAATCTGCTTCCAGAAAAAAAT
Organism: Bartonella sp. AP3QHHD; assembly: GCF_042195765.1. Classification (NCBI taxonomy): domain Bacteria; kingdom Pseudomonadati; phylum Pseudomonadota; class Alphaproteobacteria; order Hyphomicrobiales; family Bartonellaceae; genus Bartonella; species Bartonella sp. AP3QHHD. The sequence continues at coordinate 72,949 of NZ_JBHIPC010000089.1, read as the reverse complement.
GAATATATTTTATCAGACCTGTTATTCTTTTTTCATGACCGTTTGAAAATCTATCTAAAAGAGGAAGGTGCTCGTTACGATGCCCTTGAAGCCGTTTTAAATAAAGATTCTGATGATTTTTTATTGGTTGCACGTCGTGTCGAATCGCTTATCGCTTTTATCAATACCTATGATGGAATGAACTTTGTAGCCTCTGTAAAACGTACTGCCAATATTCTTGAAAATGAATTTCAAAAAAGCACAACAATAGCGAATGAAATTAATCCTGAGCTCTTTGTCGAGAAAGAAGAAAAGCAGCTCTATCATGCAATCTGTGAAGTAGAAAGAAAGGTTCTTGCCCCCATCAATGCAACAAATTTATCATTTGCCCTCAGTGTGCTAGCGCCACTTGGAAAATTGATTGATATATTTTTTGAAAAAGTATTGGTGAATGATAAAAAACCTGATATTCGTGCTAACCGTCTTGCTCTTCTCAAACGCACTTACATTGTGACACAATCGGTTGCAGACTTCTCAAAACTTGTCATTTAAAATCAAAATACCCTATTAACTGATAAAAACAATGAAGATAATTTTTTCTTTTTTATGACTTTTATTAATTAATATTGAGAAAATTATGCAACCAAAGAGAGTGTTCTTTATCTCTCAAATATCATTAATTAAGATATGTTTTCATTTTGATAAATGATTCTTTCTCAAGAGACTCTTTGATAAGTTCATCAGCCTTGTTAGAATCTATTTCCCTTGCAATAAGGGTACGTGCTGTAGAAATTGCCAAATCAATCGCCGATGAAGAAACCATGCGTATTGCATCGGCTTCTGCTTGGGCAATTTTTTGTTCTGCCAATTTATTGCGGTTTTTTACATATTCTTCTGCTTTTGCACGGGCCTCAGCAATAACAGATTCAACTTCATGCTTTGCTGCTGCAATAATTTCTTGCGCATCTTTTTCTGCTTCTGCATGTTTGCGTTGATATTCAGCCAATATTTCCTGTGCCTCTTCACGAAGACGCAGCGCCTCATCCAGTTCATCTTTGATACGTTTCGCGCGTGCATCAAGATGGTGTATAACCCTCTGTGGAATTTGGAAATAGACTAAAAGAGCCAAAAAAAGAACTAACCCAACAAATGCCCAAAAAGTATCAGTCATCTTTGTCTTCCTCCATAATCCGCAGTTTTAACAACTGAACGAACAGCCTCTTTGCTGATATCAACGTCAATCAATTTTTTCACAATTTCAAGAGCTACTTCTTCAGCGATAGAACCAACATTTTGCATCGCTTTATCCCGAATTTTTGTTATCTGTTTTTCAGCATCTGCGAGTTTTTTCTCTAGACTCTCTTCAATTTCTTTCCGTTCAAGCTCTGCCTTTTCTTTTAATTCTTCACTAGCTACCTGCGCTATAGCCTGCGCGTTCAAACGCGCTTCCGCTAATTTCCGCTCATAAGTTTCAACAACAATGTCTGCTTCTTGCTTCATGCGCATTGCCTGATCTAAATCAGATGCTATTCGATCTCGCCGTGTTTCAATAACACCGCCAATACGTGGTACAATTACACGGGAGATAAAAAGATAAAAAAGTACGAAAGAAATTGCCAACCAGAAAAAATGCGAACCAAAATGCACAAAATCAAAAGGCGGAAACACACGATTTGCATGCTCTGCCACTTTTTTAATATGTTCTATCGACGTTTCAGTGTTCTGTGCATAAGCGCTTGAAACAAACATCTTCTTTCATCCCTTAAATAGCTTATCAAAGCCCTCTATAACCGATGATAACTGACTAACATCTCTCTGGTTAAGAGCCTAAAAGGGTAAATCTTTCCTCATGCAAGAACAGATATACCCTTTTGATGATGATTAAACCCCAAAAAGAAGTAATAAAGCAATGAGCAATGAAAAAATTCCCAAAGCTTCTGTTACAGCAAAACCAAAGACGAGACGTCCAAACTGACTATCTGCTGCTGATGGATTTCGTAATGCACCAGAAAGATAGCTACCAAAAATATTACCAAGTCCTAAAGCTGTTCCAGCCATACCAAAGCAAGCAAGACCAGCACCAATATATTTTGCTGCAAGCACCATTTCCATGTTATTCTCCTTTAAAGCGAAATTGCATTATTCGACGGAAAACCGCCAGTTCTATTAATGTCCTGGATGAATTGCATCATTAAGATACATACAAGTTAAAACCGTAAAGACGTAAGCCTGAAGAAATGCGACCAAAAACTCAAGAGCAGTAATTGCTACAGTCATAATAAGCGGTAAAATCGAACCACCCACACCTACGAGTCCTACCCCAATCATTGAAACAACAAACCCAGAAAACACTTTAAGCGTAATATGACCAGCAAGCATATTCGCAAAAAGACGAAGAGAAAGACTAATTGGACGGGAGAGAAAAGAAATAACCTCAATCATTGTCACCAGAGGTAAAACCACAACAGGAACTCCACTGGGAACGAACAGTTTCAAAAAACTGACCCCATGCTTATAAAAGCCATAACCAATCACCGTCAAGATTACCACCATTGCTAACGAAAACGTGATCATGATTTGAGACGTAACCGTATAAAAATAAGGAAAGAGACCAATAAAGTTAGCAACCAAAATAAAAGTAAACAGAGAAAAAACTAAAGGGAAAAACTGCATTCCCTGCACACCAGATGATTCCCGCAGAGTCGATGCTACAAATTCATATGCCATTTCCGAAAGAGACTGCATCCGCGTTGGAACCAATCCACGACTCGATGATGAAATAAAGAGAAAAATAGAAGTTACAACAACCGTGAGGACTGTAAACAATGATACATTTGTAAACGATAAATCCATATTTCCTATGGAAATCTTAATCAGCCTTGAAACCTCAAACTGATGAATAGGATCTGGAGCGTGTGCTGTCACTTCAACCTCATTTATCGGACCTCTCATTGGCCCCTTTATCTTGTTTATCTTGGCGCAATACGCCTTTTTTTCCTAATTGACTGGAGGAAACATACCCCACAGACCGAAGAATACTCAATACACCCGCAGCAAATCCAAAGAAGAGAAAAAATACCAATCCCCAAGGCCATGAACTTGCTAACTTATCAAACCCCAACCCCAAAACAATACCAACTATAATACTTGCCAGAAACTCATTGGAAAGCTTAATTGCACCTGCCATCCTTCCTTGTGATTTTTCCCGCTTACTCTTATACTCCCACTTCTTTAATGCTTGCTTGCGCACTAAAGCTACGCTTAAGTTCCTACTACGACATTCCAAATCCTCTGAATGAAGACACTCTCCTTGCTTTTTCTCTTCAGCCTCCTTACGGCTCATAACGGGTTTCTCGCCCATCGCCATCATTGGCTCCTTAATTAAAAAGCAACGTAAGAATACATTTCATAAAACCGTGTGTATCATATTGTTCCCGAATTTATTCGTCAAGATACTAAAAGAAATCTATCACAAGTTATCGTATAAATTTCATTGCAGAAATAACGTATTTTTCAATTTACATGCTTTCTTAAAAAGATATTCTAAGCACCTAAACCGATTTCACGACAGCACCCGTGAATGTATAATGAAAAGTTCCCGTGAATAATATAAAACTTATAGAACAACCATTTTACGCTTAACGAAAGGTGTAAACTAATACCATCTTATTTTCCGGCTCCCAATGTTATATCAGTCCTAGTTTTGAAAGAGAACATAGAAAACTAAAAACAGTATGAGAACGTTGGTTTTCTCCTTTTATTCGAATAAACTTGCACTTTTCATTTTATGAAAATGATAATAATCAATGGTTTCTGTATGATCCTATTCGCAAAGTATTTTATATACACCATTACAAGCCTCATCACGAAATGAGCTTGAGGGTATTAAGAGAAGCTCCTTTAAATACAAGATATTAATAAATCAAAAATTTCAAATAGATTAAGCCAATAGAACACAATAAAATTTAAATATGATTACCATACCACTTTATACAATTTTAATCTACTTTTATAAACTTCGCTCCTTACAATTGAATATCTGTGGATTCAGCAAATATTTTTGCTTTTTATTCAGACAAACAAGCAAAAGCGCTTATTCATAAGCTTTATTTTTATGAAACGATAATCTAATGCTGCTTTTCAAACAAGCATCATAATTATATTCCCCTACCCTCATATTGCATCTATTCTTGCACTTAAATAACCCATTAAGAGGATTATGTACTCTTTCTTAAATACTCCCTATTAAACTCTTCTCATGACATGCAAATAAATGATCTTTATCAAGATGAGAGAGCTCTATTCAATAGCGCTCATGATAAATGATTATCAATAAAATTAAAACTTTAGCAAATAAAACTTTTTCTTTTATGAAAAGAAAGATCATTAAAAAACTTATTTTTAAGATTCTTAAGTATAGATTTCATTCACTTAAAAAATTAAAGAGTTATCATTTCTTCTTGGAACGTGTCGCAAAAGGATTATCAGAAGCTCGTAATGATATGCGAACGGGTATACCAGACATATCAAATGTTTCACGTAACCCATTGACAAGATAACGCAAATACGACTTGGGCATACTTTTGGGGCGCGAGCAGGAAATCATAAATCCAGGAGGACGTGTCTTAACCTGTGTGATGTATTTAACCTTAAGTCGACGTCCAGAAACCGCAGGAGGTGGATGATGTGCCACAACAGTTCCAAGCCATTGGTTCAATTTAGCCGTCGAAATGCGACGATTCCATACACGGTGCATCATCATGACATTTTCCATCAGTTTATCAATCCCTTGACCATATTGTCCTGATAAAGGAACAGCTCTCAAACCACGAACTTGAGGAAGAAATCGCGCACCTTTTTCATGCAAATCAATCAATGTGGTCTGACTGTTTTCAATAAGGTCCCACTTATTGAAAGCAATAACTGGAACACGCCCTTCACGAATCACAAGATCAGCAATTTGTAAATCCTGCTTTTCAAAAGGTATCGTTGCATCAAAAACAATGACCACCACTTCTGCAAAACGAATAGCACGTAAAGTATCTGCAACAGATAGTTTTTCTAATTTTTCTTGAATTCTCGATTTTCGACGTAAACCTGCAGTATCAAAAAGTTTAATATGACGACCACGCCATTCCCAATCTACAGAAATAGAATCACGCGTGAGTCCTGCTTCTGGTCCTGTTAACAATCGCTCTTGTTTCAACATACTATTGATAAGAGTGGATTTTCCTGTATTGGGACGCCCCGCAATTGCAATCCTAATGGGCTTACTTTCATCGTAAATAAGCTCCTCTTCTTCCAAATCCTTTACATCATCACCAACAGATGCAGGTTGTATCATTCTATCTTCTTCTTTGTTGTTGCCAAAAGCATGCTCTGACCCAACAGCATCTATAATTGCATCACGCAGATCACTAAGTCCCAAACCATGTTCAGCCGATATTGGGCACGGCTCCCCCAAACCTAATGACCACGCCTCATACTCTCCTCCTGTTGCCGCTCTTGACTCAGACTTATTGGCAACAAGCACAATTGGCTTTCCTGATTTGCGAACCAATGAAGAAAAATTTAAATCACTTGGTGTTATTCCGCTCTTTGCATCAAATACAAATAAAATAAGATCCGCTTCATCAATTGCAACTTTTGTATGAGAACGCATACGCCCCTCAAGTGTATGATCACCTGCTTCTTCCAGCCCAGCGGTATCAATCACATCAAAACATAGATCTTGAAGTTTTGCCGCATGAATACGCCGATCACGTGTTACACCAGGCTTATCATCAACCAAAGCCAATTTTTGCCCAACCAAACGATTAAATAGTGTTGACTTCCCAACATTGGGACGACCAACGATAGCAATGGTAAGGCTCATCGATTTATTCCTTATTTGCCTTGCCCTCTGCTTGTATAAGCTCAAGCATCATTCGAGCCCGATCTGTTATTTTTAAACCCAAAGAACCTTCTTCAGAAATTTTCTTAAAATAATAAACCGCCTCATCCATTTTATCCGCCTTATAAGCAGCTAAGCCTAAAGCTTCTCTTGCAGACATACGCATAGGATCGGTATCACTTGCCATATCTTTGATGCGCTTTTCAACATCAGTTAATGTCCCTGTATCAACCAGAATATAAGCCGCCCGAATTTTTGCAACTTTCTGCAAAATCTGCGGTGCTTTCTCATCCGCTGCAACAGAATCAAAGATCTCCACTGACTTAATAATATCACCTTTCTCCATGAGTAAAGAAGCCTCACGTAAACGAGCAAGAAAAGGATACCCCCCAAAATGAGAGGTTTTAACAGTTTCTAATTGCTTTATCGCTTTATCAAAATCACGTGTATCCGCAAGATCAAGACTCTTTACAAATGCATCACCAATATAACCAGCTTTCTTTATTTGTGTATGATGATAAACTTGATAAGCAACTATCATGAATATAAAAAGAATAGCTGCTCCAATAATTGAAAAACCATACCGTCTCCAAAAAGCAAGCGCCTTTTCCTGACGAAATTCTGCATTCACTTCAGCAATAAAACTATCATACGACATATATCATACCTTGAAAAAAGTTACTTCACCTATGCTTTTACGCATAAATGGATAAAGATGGTAGCCCTAATTAACTAAAAATCTTTAAATTGCTCGTTTATTTATTTTAAATCAACATGTAGCCAATTCAATCAGATTTTTGCAACAGTCTTAATCGAAAATGATGTAAGCACCCTGTTTGTTCACATTACAGCTTTTACATATATTGAGTCTTATGAAAAATTCACTGCCTTAATATTTATCATGATTGCCTATCATCTCAAGCGAACTTTCTCCCCATTATATAGAGGGATAATCTTTTGAAGTCTTCAACCGCAATCGTTGGTTGTATTGGATTATACAATTATAATAGAAAAACCAATTCTTGAAAAAACTTGAATAAACAGTAAATTTCCACGAATACCTACTAAAACCAAATAGATAAATCTTATCTGTATCAAAAATACCGAAGCGCCATGATTAAAGTGTGGTATAATTCCAAATCTTCAGTTAAAGTTCTATATACAAAGTGTATCCCTTCAGCTTATCTTCATGCGATTAACAACTTTTTATAATTGATCCTTAAAGTTTTTTAAAATATCCTATTGTAAGGGCCAAACCCACATAAGCATTGGAACAGCAATAATAACGATCAACACCGCCAATGGAGCACCCAAACGTGGATAATCACTAAAACGATATCCTCCTGGCGCCATCACGAGCATATTACTTTGATGTCCAATAGGTGTAAGAAACTCACAACCCGCACCAATTGCAACAGCCATCAAAAAAGCTTCAGGCTTATAATGAAGGGAATGAGCAAAACTTGACGCAATTGGTGCTACCATCATCACTGTTGCTGCATTATTCAAAAATGGCGTGACCAACATAGCTGTCACCAACATAAGTGCTAAGGCACCAGATGGTGGGAAAAATATTGCCAATTGGCTCAGCCATTGACCAATGAGATCCGTACATCCTGTTTTCTCTAACGCTTCACTCACTGGAATAAGAGCCGCTAATAGTACTAATATTTGGCCATCTAATGCCTGATACAGATCACGCGCGGGCAAAACGCGAAAGATAACCATTGCAGCAGCAGCAGAAAAAAAAGAAAACGCAACGGGAACAATATGAAAAGCTGTAAAAATAATTGCTATAAATAAAACAGCTAAAGAGATGAAACCATGTCGTAAATTTCCAAACACAATATTTCGTTTTGCTAGGGGCAGGCATTTCAATTCTCTTAACAAATTTGGAATAACTGCATCCTGTCCTTGCAAAACAATCACATCGCCAAGATGGAAAATAATATCATCAAGTCTTCCCCGCACCCTTTCATGTTGACGACTTAACGCAAGCAGATTTACATTATAGTGATCAAATAGGGAAAACTCTTTCGCACTAATACCAATAAGGGGTGAATTATGGGTGATGACTGCTTCAATAATATCGATGTCACTGTCCTTATCACCTGCAGCAATAGTTCGCCCCTTAGAAAACTCTAAACGAGCAGAGTTCATCACGCTATCTAACCCTGTATGCGACCCTTCCAGCAAAATAATATCATTTTCAGACAAAACAAAATCTGGTAACGGTGAAATAGATACTTTGTTTCTGATGATTTGAATCACCATAACATCACCACTTGATGGCTTAACCAAATCAACAATATTTTTTCCCACAATCGGTGAATTTATTGGAATATGCACTTCTGCAACATAATTACGAATATCAATGGCATCATCAAACGATACACCTGAACGTACACGCACAGGCAAAAGCCAATAAAAAAGAACCAAATATAAAACACCAGCCGTCGCAATAACCGCACCAACTGGTGTAAAATCAAACATAGTAAAAGGTGTTCCGGCTAAACGTTCTTGCATCGCTGAAATAACAACATTGGGAGATGTTCCTATCTGTGTCATAAGCCCCCCCAACAAAGAACCAAAGGCCATGGGCATCAAAAAGACAGAAGGAGAAACCTGAGAACGACGTGCAAACTGAAAAGCTATCGGAAGCATAATAGCCAAAGCACCAATATTTTTAACAAACATTGATAATACGACAACAGAAAGAACTAAAAAGGCTAATTGAAGACGCACAGATTTCACGTCTGGCCATATCCGTTGAATAATAAACTCCATTATACCAGAGCGCGATACAGCCGTACTGACAACAAACACACTCCCCACGATAATAACGATATCATTACTAAAACCGCTAAAAGCTTCCTTCGGACTGACAAGACCAAGGGCACAAGCTATTAATAATGTACAAATAGCAACAAGATCATAACGAAATCGATCCCAAATAAAAACAACCATCATGAGACCAATGATCGAAAAAGCCATTATTTGATTTTCTGTCATAACACTTACCTCTCCCCATTAAATTATAATGAACAAGAACATATTTTTTATGTTTTAAATATTCCTATAAACAGCAGCAAGATAAAAGCAGACATCGGAATATTTTAGGATAATTTTAAAGTGATAAAAAATTATGATGCGCATAAACTTACCTCTCCTTATTATGCGTTCTTTTCTATAAAGAGCTAAACTCAAAGAAAATTGATAAAAGTTGATAAAGCTATATTGCAAAAAAGATGAGAATAACTCTAATATAGAGAGTAGATAATTGTTGAAACTGGTACACGCTATATTTAAACCTTTGTCGTTGCTTAAAAGAATTTATCTTCACTCTCAATTCAAAGAGTGATAAAAATGAAAGAAGAAAGAATGGTCAATCTTAATAGTGGGTATCAAAGTAACCTCAGATATTGGCTCACTTGTATTATTGGATTTGTTGCTATCTTGGCAATTATAATTGTTGGTGGATTTTATATCGCAAAACCCTATCTTGACAGTTTTGTAAAACAAGAAATAGCCCGTCGTGGTATAAAAGCCCGAACATCTGAAGTAAGCATTCTAGGTAAAATCAATTTGAAGAATGTGACATTACCTGTTCCAGCTGGTACATCACTTAGAATTGGTGCCATTTCTGCCCGTCCTCCCCTTTCCTTTATTCCCGGAACTTTTACATTTTATAATGTTGATTTAAAGCATAATAATATTCATGTGCAAATTCCCCAAATTTCTCTTCGGAGTGTATCCTTAAAAGAAAAAGATAGAACGATAACATCACGGCTTTTACAATCAATGATGCGTATTGAGCTTTCCTCAATTATTGCTCCCAATATACAACTTTCTATAGAAAATAAAAATAACCGAATAGAAACGGTTGAAGTCAAGAATTTCCAGCTTTCTGATTTTAGAAATAACCATATCCATTCAGTTAGTATCAAAAATATGGATCTTAAAACGGTCGTAGCAAATGGTGCCAAACAGATGCAACTTATGGCTAAAAGTGATACAATAAAAGCCCATGATATCGACATCAACTATGCCTACTCTATCATTTTTGGAAAAAACAATGCTCTCAATCAAGGTAAAACCGTTACTGGCCCCATTTCTTTGAATAATATAAGTGTCGATATTTTTGAAGAAGCAGAAAAAAACAGCTCTTTCTTCCTTGGGCAGTTTAAAACATCTGGTTTAAAGATGAAACCGCTTGAGCAACCTCCTGAAAAATTAATCAAAGCTTATCTTAATGCAAGAAAAGAGAATAATAAAATCGCCGAAAAAGTAGCACAAAATGGTCTTCTTCTAAACATACTGCTCGCCATTACCTCAGCGGATGCCAAAGTTGATAATATCACCGTTGATATACCGCAGTTGAAAGCAACGCTCGAATCATTCCAATTCAAACCAAGTTTGTGGAAACAACCTATCCCTAAAAAGCTTTTTCTTTCTCTCAATAACCTTTCCGTTTTACCTAAAAAAATGAATGAAAAAGACTTAGATTTCTTCAAAAATCTGAACTTTGAGCGCTTTAATGTTTCAGGAAAAATTGATATTTCTTACGATGAAAAAAAACGTATACTCTTTCTTGATACAATGTCTTTCAATATGAAAAACGTTGGATCTGGGAACATATCGGCTAAGGTTATTGATGTTGATGAAAAGCTTTTTTCTGGTCAGAAAAATATAATGATTGCTGCGTCTCAAGACCTTGGCATCAATGAAATTGATATACAATATACGGATGCAGGTTTCATTGATAAGCTTTTTTCTTATCTTGCGCAAAATCTTAATGACAGCCAACATGATCTAAAAAAGGAACTTTATGACGATTTCTATCTAATGATGACGCAGACCCCAAAAATTCTGCTAAAAAATCATGACGAAGCAGAAAAAATTTCAAAATCCTTAGGAGAATTTGCTAAAAATCCACAAACATTGATCGTTAAAATTAAAGCAAACGATAATAAAGGTCTCGCAATAGTTGATCTCGAATCTGCTCTACAAAATGATCTATCTAAGGCTTTAAGCAAAGTACATCTCACTATTAAAAATGAAGCGTCGCGTTAAACATTTTGTGCTTTAAACATGATGATCTTGTCTATAAATTAAGAACTTTATTCCTCTTTTTTCTTTTGTATGATACAGAAGGTATCATACAAAGTCATTTATACAGAGAGTATAGAATCTAAAATTGACGATGCTTGGAGTTGTTCATGTCTGATTTATCTTCAAATCGCCTGCCTAATCGCGTTTCTCGTGTCACTAATCAAGCGCTTTCTGCTATCGAGCGTTTTCTCCATATTGAAGCTCTTAGTGGTGTTGTTCTTTTATTAGCTGCTGCTGCTGCACTTATTTTTGCCAATTCTAAATATGCTGCTTTCTATGAATCTTTTTGGCATACACCTCTTGGCTTTAATTTGGGTCATTTCACTCTTTCATGGGATTTACATTTCTGGGTTAATGATGCCCTTATGACTATTTTCTTTCTCGTCGCTGGAATGGAAATTCGACGCGAAATTCATGAAGGTGCTCTTGCCGATTTTAAACAAGCAATCTTACCAATTGTTGCTGCAATAGGGGGCGTTTGTGTTCCTGCAATTATTTACTTTATCTTCAATTTTAACGAAGGACATATCCGCGGTTGGGCTGTGCCAACAGCAACAGATATTGCCTTTGCTCTAGGTATTCTTGCTCTTCTAGGAAAAAAAATTCCTTCTAATCTTCATATTATTCTTCTATCATTAGCAATTATTGACGATATTATCGCTGTTCTTATTATTGCTTTTTTCTACTCAACAAACATTGATCCTAGTGGTTTAATGATTGCAGGAGCGGGTATTGCTTTGGTACTATTTTTTCAGTGGATCGGGCTTGCATCAGCATGGCTTTACATTTTACCTGGTGCAATCATTTGGTGGGGTTTAATGGTAACAGGCGTTCACCCATCGCTTGCTGGCGTAATCTTAGGGATGATGACTCCCGTTCTTCCTACCCGTACTCTTGTAGCGCCACTCACCATGCTCAGTAACGCTATGCAAATTCTTCAAGAAAAAAATACAAAAACAGATCTGCATCATATTTCAACAGCATTGAAAAAGATGCGCAAAGGACAACGGGCCATGATCGCCCCAGTAACACGTGTTCAAAAAGCATTGCATCCATGGGTTGCATACGGTATCATGCCAGTTTTTGCCTTCGCAAATGCAGGAGTAAGTTTTGCAAACTTTGATCTTTCTTCTGACAAATCATTCTTGATTGTTCTGGGTGTTGTCATTGGTCTTTTCATCGGTAAGCCTCTTGGTATTATCACTGCCAGTTATATAGCTGTAAAATCAGGGATATGCCGCCTCCCCCCTCATATGACCTGGACAGGCGTTTTACTCATTGGTTTTTTAGCAGGAATTGGCTTTACAATGTCTATTTTTGTTTCAATGCTCGCTTTTAAAGATATTATTCTGCTTGATGCGGCAAAAATTGGGGTCCTCTGTGGCTCTGGTTTATCTGCTCTTATTGGTCTGGGATATGGATTTATTTATATTAAGCGCAATAAAGGAATTTCTCATAGTTCCTAACAAACTAACTGAAAATACATTTTTATGCAGAACTTTTAAAAAGCGATTTCGCTCATTTGTTGGGTTCGGACGATATTTAATGTAAAAGCTGTTGTCTCGCCTCATCTTTACACTTATAAAGGAGAAAACTAACATCATCATACTATTTACGAGCTTCTAATGTTGAAACACCTTTGACTCTTAAGAAGTCTTATAAGAGATATTTTATTCCTTTCTTCAATATTCTTTTACTCATGCACCAGCTCCACTCATGTTGTGCACAGAAATAATTTTAATTGTTTCAATATAAAAGGCTTCGTGGTTTCATAAAAGCTGCCTTTCGTCGAGACTATTATTCACTATAAAGAAAAAATTAATTATTATGAATCAATATCTTATGTTTAATTATACGAAACAGATAAGAATAAGCAAAGTTCAATAATCAGTTAAGTAATTCCATGGTTTATTTTTTTCCAATAAACCACCCTCCTCGTTACTGATTTTATTGCCGGTATTCTAAACAACTTTAATTTTATCTTCTTAAAAAGCACATTATTTTTGGGTAAAAATATTTAATTTATCATTATAAATCTTGAATGAAATTCAAATATCGTATGATTTTTTCATTTCAAATCTGTACATGATGAATCAATCAAGACTATTCGCTTACACGTCACAAGCCGAAGAGAAATATGGATTATTGAGGAAAGAAATAAGAATGCTTCATCATATCCATACAAGAGCTGTTCAACACGAAAACTAAAAATTAAATGATGACGACCAACTGACACCTTTGATCTAAGAAGGAGATGGGGCCCCAATAAATTTTACGTTACACCATCCACAAACGCCGTAATGGGCTTGGGGAGAAATATTTCTTTAAAACAAGCGCGTAAATTGGCACTATAATAGCGTTTTTTTTACGTGAAAGGCATATATGATTTAATAACGCAATAAACAAAAACGTGAACCAATGTGTAATATCCATTATTTAAAAGATATTGCTGTCAACCCCTTTGAAAGTTGTAAAGCAGAATTAAAAGGAAGTTGTAAAATGGAAGTTGGTTTTCACTTTTATGGCTTCATATTCTCCCCCAATTAGGTTTTATCTCCATTTCAGAAATTACCCCAACAGGTATACGCAACATCCTTGTTCCTATCTGGCATACAAAAACAGGAGTTGCTCGTAGTCCCCTTACCCGTCTCAATATATATCGTCAAACATGCATCTACGCTGATATTAGATATTGATACAGGTAACAAAAAACAAAAGATTTTTTTGGAATAACAACGTCATAACATTACTACTAGATTGACAATGGAGTGGAAAAATATTCCCGTTTTTTATCATCGACACATCGCTTGTCTCACTCCATGAAAGAATTAAACTTGAAGCATGCTTCCATAGGGAGCACTCTAGTTTACGTAATTAACTCGCGGGAAAAAAGAAAATCCTAGTCATTTAGACTATTCTAAAACATATGATTGGTGGAAAAATAGAGCATATATATCGTTGTTCTCCCCTTTTTCCGCTCTTATTTGATATTTATTTTCTTTTTGTTTAAAGAGCTCGCTCTATATTTCTTGATACCATAAAATACTCTTCATAGATAATTTAAAAAGCAATATTTTCGAGACTTTCAAATTATACAACGCCACATAAAATACAAGAAGAGTAAAATAATATGGCTATATTTCTCACAAGAAGAGTTTTGCTTACAAAGACCACCATTTGCAAAATATGTAAATATGATAAGAAACTAGCACAATATACTGCAAAAACGAAAGAATGTATTTCATGTGTGATTGGCAGTATGACACAGAAAATACTTATAATAGAGTAGTTAAGGGAAGAAAGTTAACCTAAAGAACATATGGAGGTATCAAAACTTTGAAAATCTTAATCATAATTCAAAAAAGAGAAATAGACATGAAAAAAAATTTAATTAATAAAATCATAAAAGCAACACACTGTAACATTATCATTAATTTTGATCTATATTTACATGATTTTATGAAAAGTACTTCTGAATAAGCTATAAACGCATAAGATATGGTAATTTTATAACTTATAGTGCAACATAAATATTGTCTATAAAGATATATTTTTTTATTGCCTCATAATATGGAAAAAATTAAATTTTCAAGATATGCATAAAGTCATAAACAATCATTTGATGACAAACTAAACATCTCTAGAAAATACATCATCAATTCTATTTTTGGTAATTCCGTCACTAATCCAATGAGCGCCCATTTCTCTAAGATTTATAATATTAAATCTGTATTCACGAGGCTGTCCCTCATGTAACATGCATTCTTTGAATAAACGCAGTGCATTGTTCCTTAGTTCTATTAAGGCTTATCGTATAAGTCTTCTCCATCCCACTCTATAGGTTCTAAAACGTTTATAGACGGCATATTTTATATCCCTTCTTAAACAGAGTTTTTTACCTAAACATCTTTCTCTTGTAATATATAAGTGACCATTTTAAATTCATCATGAACAAGTTTAAAATAAGAGAGTTCTGCTGTATTAAATATTCCATTTAAGTTTAAAATATAAATTATCCTTAACAAAAATTATTAATTATATATTAAAGCTTTACGTTATTGAAACTCTGTTGAAACTAAAAAATACTTATCCCTTATCAAGTGCATAAACAGCATGTAATGTTCTAACCGCAAGTTCAGTGTAAGCACTATCAATCAAAATAGAAATTTTAATTTCTGAGGTCGTAATTGCTTGAATATTAATACCCTTTTCAGCCAAAGCCTTAAATGCTGTAGCGGCAACACCTGCATGACTACGCATTCCAATACCAATCACAGATACCTTGGCGAGATCGCTTTCAAATTGGAGAACATCAAATCCAATTTCTTTGCGATTCTTCTCAAGAAGTGTAACGGCTTTTTCTACATCTGATGATGGTACCGTAAAAGTCATATCAGTTTTTGAGCCATCTTCAGAAATATTTTGCACAATCATATCAACATTAATGCGTTCTTCAGCCAAGGGACCAAAAATTGCTGCCGAGATCCCTGGACGATCAGCAAGCCGCCGAAGGGAAATTTGTGCTTCATCCTTAGCAAAAGCAATACCAGTAACATTTTGTTGTTCCACAATTTCATCCTCATCGCAAATAAGTGTTCCAGAAGAACTCATTGGATCCTCCATGCCTAACGCATCAGGATCCTCAAAACTTGAACGCACAAAGGTACGAACCTTATGAACCATTGCCAATTCAACAGAACGAACCTGTAAAACCTTTGCACCAAGAGAAGCCATTTCTAGCATTTCTTCAAAAGCTACTTTTGGTAAACGACGCGCTTTCGGCTCTATACGTGGATCCGTTGTATACACACCATCCACATCTGTATAAATATCACAGCGATCAGCTTGTACAGCAGCGGCTATAGCAACAGCACTTGTATCTGATCCCCCACGCCCTAAGGTAGAAATCCGGTTATCCGGAGATAACCCCTGAAAACCAGCAATAACGGCAACCTGACCTTCCTGAAAACACTCGATTAAAAAAGATCCATCAATATTAGTAATACGTGCACGGCCATGCGCATTGTCTGTATGAATAGGAATTTGCCAACCAAGCCATGAACGTGCATTCACCCCCATTTCTTGAAGTGTCAAAGCCAACAAACCTGAAGTAACCTGTTCACCAGAAGCAACCACAACATCATATTCACGAGCATCTCTATGCATAGAGGAAGCATCACTTGTCCACTGAACAAGTTCATTTGTTTTACCAGCCATCGCAGATACGACAACGGCTACCTCATTGCCTGCATCAACCTCTCTTTTGACATGCCGTGCAACATTATGAATACATTCAATGTTTGCTACAGATGTTCCACCAAATTTCATGACAATGCGCGCCATTAATAACACTCTTACCTTTACATCTCTTATCTCAAACAGTAATGAGAATTAGATGCTGTATCAATTAACCATTTTCTCGACATAGCGAATATCTATCATTTGTGCAAGTTTCATTATGATTATATTAATTTCTCTTGACTTTGTATAAAATCTACTTGACCTGATCATTAAAAATAAAAGGAAGGCAACATGATCGATGAAACACAAACAACTATTGATCAAAGTGAAATTGATCATTTTTCACGTATTGCTACAGAATGGTGGAATCCACAAGGAAAATTTCGACCTCTTCACCAATTTAACCCAACACGCCTTGCTTACATCAGAGAAAAAATCTGTTTAGAGTTTAATCGTGACCCTTCTTCACTTACGCCCTTTGACAATTTGAAAATTCTTGATATTGGCTGTGGAGGAGGCTTGTTATGTGAACCAATGGCACGTCTTGGTGCTATGGTTGTAGGCGTTGATGCTGCACAAACAAATATTGAAGTCGCAAAAACCCATGCAGCTCAAAATGACCTTTCCATTGATTACCGCACGACGACAGCAGAAGTACTTGCCAATGAAGGAGAAAAATTTGATATCATCCTTAATATGGAAGTTGTTGAACATGTCGCTGACGTTAATCTCTTCATAGCAGCTACAGCAAAAATGTTGAAACCACAAGGGTTGATGTTTGTCTCAACACTCAACCGCACATGGAAAGCATGGGGGCTTGCTATTGTAGGCGCTGAATATATTCTACGTTGGCTTCCTAAAGGAACCCATGATTATAAAAAATTCCTAAAACCTCTAGAACTTAAAAATTTCTTATCAAAAAACGCTCTGACTGTCATTGATGAGATAGGTATTACTTATAACCCATTAAACGACAGCTGGAATCGCTCAAAAGACATGGGCGTTAACTATCTCCTTCTTGCAAAACGGTCTTAAGAATATGTAATTTACAAATATTATATGCCTTGTAATAGAGAATTCAGCTTTCCCTCAGCCTCTAAAGCATAAAG
Organism: Bartonella sp. AP3QHHD; assembly: GCF_042195765.1. Taxonomy (NCBI): domain Bacteria; kingdom Pseudomonadati; phylum Pseudomonadota; class Alphaproteobacteria; order Hyphomicrobiales; family Bartonellaceae; genus Bartonella; species Bartonella sp. AP3QHHD. The sequence goes on along the minus strand of NZ_JBHIPC010000089.1, from coordinate 55,615 downwards.
ATCATCACAACCGCCAACGTGATAATCACCTATGAAAATTTGTGGAAATGTATTACGTCCATTTGCACGCTGTACCATTTCTTGGCGAAGGGATGTGGAAGCATCAATATCTGTATACTTTACGCCTTTTTTATTAAGCAAATCACGTGCTTTTGTACAATAAGGACAACCAGGACGTGTATAAATTATTATCTCTTTCATAGTATTATCCTCCAATATTTTTTAATAATATTCATTTTAAATTCCTCTTAAGAAGAGGGAAAAATAGAATCTTCTTTGAGAACACGCGAAAATGTTAGCACATCAACCTGTCGTGCACCTGCATCTTTTAATGCAGCAGCTGCTGCTGTAACTGTTGCACCCGTTGTAAATACATCATCAATCAGCAAAACAGAACATCCTTTGAGATATTTTTTAACTTTATGCGAAACCTTAAAAGCATTTTTTACGTTAAGTTTTCTCTCTCTCGAAGAAAGACTAACCTGCGGACGGGTATGCCGACAACGAACAAGCCAACTCGGTTTTAAAAGCTTTTTTTGTGATGCTGCAATATAACGTGCAAGCTCAGCAGATTGATTATAACGCCTCTCCCAAAAACGACGAAAATGCAATGGAATGGGAATAATAACATCACAATCATTAATAACCTCGCGTCCAGCAAACATCATCCAATTGGCCATAAATGATGCCAATTCTATATGATCACCATATTTTAAGCGCGTTACTAAAGTTCGTGCAAGCCCTTTATGAACAATGACTGAGCGAACACGTGAAAAAGGATGAGTATTACGGAGTGCTTCACCACTAAGAAAACCTTCCCCCATATCACAAACAAAAGGAGTCCCCATAACAGGACAATAAGGTTTCGTGATAAATTGAAGTTCTTTCCAACATTCGGAGCAAATCGTACCATAAGTAGAAACATTTTGCTTACATCCAGGACAAATTGGTGGATAAAGCATCGTTTTCAAGCGTTCAACGAACTTACTTAGTATATCTCCGCTATTTAACGCCGCTTCTCGAAAATACAACATTATAAATTTAGGCTTTTACAAGTTTCCCTTAGAACAAAAGTTCCTTTGTATTTCCTCAATTTATAATTTTAATTCCTTTAAAAACTCTTACCTTCTATAAATTTATTTCTTTCATATTATAAACTTGACAGAGCTTGCACAAATAATGAACCTTTTCAAAATATATTCTTTCATAGATCGAAAGTGTTCTACAATATGTCGCATCCTTTAATTTTTGATCATAACCGCATTGAACAATTCCGAAAACGAGCCTTTCAAAAAGCAAAAAAAGGATGTGACTTTTTACTCTCTCACATGGCAGAAGATCTCTATAAACGCCTTAGCACTGTTGATCGCCTCTTTACATTAGCTCTCGATTTACACAGCCATACAGACCTTTCTGCGCAAGCTTTAATGAAATCTGGAAAAGTTTGTTCTATAGAACGCATTGAGACCGATCCGCTTTATCAAAGCCATGATAAAAAATTTCATTTACGTCATCGAGAATTTCTTGATTTACCTCAAAGTTACTGTGACCTTATTGTTTCACTTCTTTCATTACAATTGACCAATGATACCCCTGGTGTTCTAAGCCAGATAAAAAATACCCTTAAACCAGATGGCTTATTTCTTGCTGTTATGGCAGGAGCTGGCACATTAAGAGAATTGCGCGAAAGCCTGCTGCAAGCTGAAAGTGAAATTTATGATGGAGCAAGCCCTAGGGTCTACCCTTTTGCCGACATTCGTGATGCAGGCGCTCTTTTACAGCGTATTGGCTTTGCCCTTCCTGTAGCAGACGTTGAAGATATCACAATACGTTATAATACAATGTTCGACCTTATGCACGATCTTAAAGCTATGGGAATGCAAAATGCACTCATAAATCGTTCACGACGCCCTGTATCCAAACGTTTTTTTCTCCGCGCAGCTGAAATCTATGCACAACGATTTAGTGATCCTGATGGACGTATTCGTGCACATTTTTCTTTCATCTGGCTCTCTGGTTGGGCTCCTCATCCCAATCAACAAAAACCGCTCCAGCCTGGTTCAGCGCAAATATCTCTTACAGATGTTTTACAGCCCCAAAAAATATAATCTAAAATTATTTTTTAAAAATACTTTTATCTGTTGTCCGTAATATTTGACTGGTGACCGTTCCAGCTATCATTGAATCGCTCACGTTTAGAGCAGTACGTCCCATATCAATTAGCGGTTCAATAGAGATAAGTACAGCAACCAAAGTAACAGGAAGCCCCATAATTGGTAACACAATCAATGCAGCGAAAATAGCACCTCCCCCCACACCAGCAACACCAATAGAACTCAACGTTACAACACCAATAAGCGTAGCAATCCAAGTAGGATCAAGAGGATTAATCCCCATAGAGGGTGCAATCATGGTCGCAAGCATCGCTGGATAAAGACCAGCACAACCATTTTGTCCAATTGTTGCCCCAAAAGAAGCTGCAAAACTCGCAATGGATTGTGGTACACCTATCCACTGTGTTTGCGCTTCAATATTCAAAGGAATACTTGCAGCACTTGAACGACTGCTAAAAGCAAATGTTAAAACCGGTAAAACCTTTTTGAAAAAACGAAAGGGATTAATCCCAGAAATACCAAGCAATACACCATGAATTCCAAAAATTAAAATAATACCGACATAAGAGGCAATGATAAAAACCAGTAAATTTAAAATATCTGTAATACGCGATATTGCTCCTACTTTCGTCATAAGTGCAAAAATACCATAAGGCGTCAAAGCAATCACAATACGGACTAACCGCATAATCCAAGCTTGTGCCACTTGAATAAATAAAAGCGCTTTTTCTCCTTTTTCTGGCTCATCTTTCTTTAAAAGAAGAACCGATGCACCTAAAAATGACGCAAAAATCACAACACTAATAATTGACGTACGTTTAGCTCCACTCAACTCAGCAAATGGATTTTTAGGAATCATAGACAAAATCATCTTTGGTATATTCATATCTCCAAGTTTAGAAATATGACCTTCAAGAAGAGCAGAAACATTTTGCCCTTCATGCACCAAACCATCGGTTGTTAATCCAAAAAAATTAACCACAAGCACACCAACCAATGCTGAAAGAGCCGTTGTAAAAAGCAATATTGAAATTGTTATTATACTCATCTTTCCAACAGCATAAACAGAATGTAAATGAGCAACTGCTGAAACGATAGAGATAAAAACCAGTGGCATAACAATCATTTGCAACAATAAAATATAGCCCTCACCGACAATGTTAAACCATTCAACGGATTTCAATAAAGTGCTTTCACCCTCTCCATAAATAAACTGCAAAACACTTCCAAAAATCAAGCCAAGGATAAGCCATAGCATAACACGTAGTGAAAGACTCCATTGCATTTTCTTACTTTGAGAAACCAACAATAAAAAAATAACAAATAGAAATAAATTGACGAAAAAATTAAATGTCATTGTCTATGCTCACTATTATTATGGTTGACATAAATAATCTGCATAATTCAAAATCAATGCATGATATTTAAAATTAACCTATAAAGCTTACAAGGCTTTTACAAAATCATTATTTTTTTAATTTATAGATTAAAAGAGAATTTTTTATCTACTAATAAATGTTTAAAGAAAATAAATAAAATTATTTTCTTATTATTTAAATTTTCACTCTCATAAAATAGTTAAAAAAGAAAAATATAAGCAACATTCATTGCATCTTAATACTGAATAATTCCAGCATATCTTATCCTATAAATCTCTTTACCTCTCTCTTTTTCTATTTGAACTGAAGCGAGCTTTCCAAGCAAGGATGAATTAACAATCGAACATTCATGATTTTTCTAGAAAATACACCAACAAGCTACTTCTGCTCATTTTATGGACTGCACTCTCAATAGCTTTGATCAGCACTTCAAATATAATTATTTTATTGAAAATACTTTTTATACATTCTTTCTTTGCTCTCAATGAAAGCTTTTTTATTTTTCAAAACTCTTTTTATAGTCATAAAAAGGCTTTGAAAGACAAGATGTTGATTTATAATGATAATTTACTGTTTTGCATATTAAATGAGAATCCCGAATAACGTAAGATTCTCTCATTTCAAACCTGTTTATCTTGAATCAATCAAAATCATTTGCTTGCACGTCATAAGCAGGGCTGGCCGTATGGGTAAAAATGTATAAGAAAGGAGTAGAAATACCTCTGATGAAACATCTTAGTGCAAGAGCTGTCGCAACATTGGAGAGCGGAGCTTGAGCAGCAAATATAAATAATATGATTGCTTTTTATAATAGCGCAGTAAAACGTTTTAACGATACCTATTCATATGCTGATCGAACAACACGTGCACGTGCTGTAGATAATTTTGTCACTTTAGATATAAAAAAGATAAGTTGGAGTTATAATGTTACGCAAGAACTAATAAGAAGAAAGGTTTTGAATTTGAAGAGGCATGCCTCACTCAGAGTTCATATCATCCTTTTACGCAACAGTGGTTTTATTATAATCGGAATCTCAACGATGGAATTTACCAAATGCCTCGTATAGTCCTGATAGGACAAAAAGTTGAAAATAGGATGATACAAATTACAGGCATAGGAGCACGAAGCGTTTTTTCTGTATTGATAGCTAAGAATTTGCCTAATCTAGATGCAATAGATACAGGTCAATGCTTTCCACTGTATCTTTATAAAAACGTTGAATCTCTGTAACTGTTCATGATGAAAAACAATCCCATTTATTTGCAAATTCAATAAAGGAAAGAAAAACATCTGGTTTACAGAGGCGTGATGCCATTACGGATGAAGGACGAGCACATTTTAAAGCTGCTTATCCTAGTGGAGCATAACAAAGACGATTACAAATTTCTAGATAATGAAAACAATGGAAAAGACTGAGGATATATGATTACAATGAGAGGCTTTAAGCCTACAAATATTATAAATTTTATGAATAGTACAGTTTAAAGCATTAAAAGCAGTCTTACAGTAGATTTACAATGTATGGGGATAATTAATTGCCTATAATAAGTTGCGCTCATACTGATAAAGATTATTCTGCTATAGAAATGTTGTGCTTTTTTGAATTTTTGTGCGTATTCAAACACTCATTCGTTACAAGCTCAATCTCTTTATCTCGTGCCTCTTTATCAAGAATAATAGTATTTTAATATAATACCCCTTTGCATACAAATAGTTATTTCTTATCTATGAATAGCTTATAATTTCATATAACTCTATGAAGATAATATTTTTTATTTATCAATATTTAATGATGTAATTAACACATTCATTATATATAATAATCTTTATTTCTATCTATTTACATAATATATTTCTTTTTTTTATAAAAATAAAATTGAGTTATACATACATAGATCTATCGGTATTTTTTCTACTGTCTTTTTAGCGCACTGAAAGATTGATATCGTAATTTTTGTATAATAAAATACTCTTTCATATAAGCATTGTATATTGAATTATAATAATTGACTATTAACCGCAAATTATATTTTTTTATCCCTTTTAAAAGTGAAAAATATTATTTTCAGACCTATTCATAAGTAGATGAGCCAAGTGAATAAAAAATGTTTGATAATAAGCTTTATCTCTTATGAACTATCTTTTGTACAAAGGGACAACATTACGATTACGGAAATATCGTGATATTATTGGGTATAAAAATCACACTGCCCAAGAGATTTTTGTATTGTATCCTTTCCGTTATGAGAAATGTTAAAAGCAAGGTAGGATATGCTCTCTAGAGCAAATGAGTGAATGAACCACCACGGTGATATGCATTTTTAAAAAAGTAGGAAGTATCTTTGCTTCAAATTTAATAGGCACATTCTAAAAATAAAGGTTCTACCGACTCATTCCAAATAGAATAGTAATGGGACAAAAATTTTTCAGCATCTGTTTGTCCCATTGCAACAACCTCTTCTAGAGGATTAAGAAAATTTGTTTCATCAAAACCATTCGTATCATACTGTTTGCGATTTTTTAAGCCTTTGCGAGCAATAGCGAGAGCTTGACGTGCTAACTCTAAAAGAATAGTTTGACGAAAAGGAGTTCTTAGCCCTTCTTTAGGAACGCGTTGGCGCAACTCTAAAACTTCTTCAAAACACCAATCTTTTGTCAAAGCCTCTGCCTCATTAAGTGCTTCCCTATCATAAAGAAGCCCAACCCAAAAAGCCGACAACGCACAAATGCGCTTCCAAGAACCACAATCAGCTCCCCTCATTTCTAAAAATCTTTTTAAGCGGACTTCAGGAAATAACGTTGATAAGTGATTAATCCAATCTCCCATGTTTGGAATTGAATTTGCAACTTGTCCTTTTAATGCTCCATTCATAAACTGACGAAACGTTATGTGTGTACAATCATAATAACGACCATCACGCACAACAAAATACATTGGAACATCAAGGGCCCATTCAACATAATCAGCAAAACCAAAACGCTCAGAAAATACAAAGGGCAGAACGCCTGTCCTCTGATTATCCGTATTACGCCAAATTTCAGAACGCCACGATAAAAAGCCATTTGGGCGCCCTTCTGTAAAGGGCGAACTTGCAAATAATGCCGTTGCAATGGACTGTAACTTCATGGATACTTGCATTTTTCGCCGCATATCACTTTCAGATGAAAAATCAAGATTAACCTGAACTGTTGATGTGCGATACATCATATTAAGACCATTATACCCCACTTTAGGCATATAATCAGTCATAATCTGATAACGTGATTTAGGCATTCGCGGCGTTTCAGCTAAAGTCCACTTTGGACTAGCTCCAAGACCTAAAAAACCTATACCTAATGGTTCTGCAATTTTTTTGAGAAGAGTTAAATGCTCCATCAACTCGTAATATGTATGGCTTACTGATTTTAATGGTGCACCAGATAATTCAAATTGTCCCCCAGGTTCCAAAGAAATGGCTCCCTGATCAACTGATCCTACGAGCCCAATAATATTCTCTTCATCTAAAATAGGTTTCCATCCTAAGGCGCTTTGCATCCTCTCTAAAAGCGCTCGGATTCCCCTCTCTCCTTCATAAGGAACAGGGTGAAAACCATCTCTATAAAACGGAAATTTTTCATGTTCTGTACCAATGCGCCAATCATCTTCTGCTTTATACCCCCCTTGGAAATAGCTAACCAAAGAATCTAAGTTATAAATTTCACTTTCATCAGTTATATCAAGCGCCATAACTTACCGTATCCTATAATTGGTATCATCATCTTAAATAAATTGTTTAGAATGATTTTACAGATTTCTCAATCCATTGCCCAATCCCCCACGGTAGCATTAAGAAGAGCCAAAGCAGCAACAGCGGCAGTATCAGCGCGTAAAATACGCGGACCTAGTGATATTGGAAACACAAAAGGATGTTTTTTTAAAAAGCTCCGCTCTTCTTCACTAAAGCCACCTTCCGGTCCAATAAGAATACCAGGTGTTGTAACGTCACGCTTTTTAAAAGAAGGTAATGGATTATGCAATTTATGCTCTTCATCACAAAAGAATAAAGGCTGTGTCTCATCCCACTGTGCTAAAAGTTCTGCTAATGATAGAGCCGATACGCATTTAGGAAGAGATAAAATTCCACACTGTTCAGAAGCTTCAATAACATTGGCTTCCATACGCGCCATATTGATACGCGTAACCTGCGTATGATGCGTTATAACAGGCTGCAAAATCGATACCCCCATTTCAACAGCTTTCTGCACCATATAATCCAACCGCGCATTTTTGAGTGGAGCAAAGCAATAAATAAGATTGGAATGCGTCGTTTGTAATCTTTCTTGATGGATAAGCTGAACCACAACAAATTTTTTCTTAACAGTGATAAGTTTAGCAAGCCACTCACCATCCTGTCCATTAAAAAGTAAAATTTCTGCTCCTTCTTTCATACGCAAAACATGCATAAGATAAGAAGCTTGTGCCCCCTCTATCTTTATTTCTTCATTCAAAGCCAATGTCTGTCGGATAAATAATCTTTTAAGTTTATAATTTATGCGCATAAAAATTTTGCCAATGCTCACTATCGTCATCGAGAAAATGAAGAAAAATATATAGCAAAAAGAAAAAATTATATCTATAGAACTATAATATATTAAAGAATTATAGAGTTTTTTTAGCTTTATGAGATAATAATAGGAACTTATAGATCCTTAAGTGATTCTGCTTTCATAAAAGTTTAAATAATGCACCATTCATCTTTGCATTCAGTCATTGATGCATCCGTGGAGGAAAAATATGTCTGCTAAAAAAGCTACAATTATTACGATTACAACCCTCTTAGCCTTTATTTTGATTACAGTGGGAATTGGTTCTGTTGGAGCCGACGGGAAGCATACAATTACCAAAGATGGCTATGGTATTTCTTCTGCGATTCAATAAGCACTGGCCAACATCCTCCTTAAAATTTTAATGTTTTTTAGCAATTTTTATAAGATTAGCACCGATATTATGAATCTCTTGTATTTGAAAGATTCCATAAGAAGGTTTTTTATTCCTCTCTTCAGTCATTTATCTATACCAACCTCACTTATTATGACGGTGAGGATGGTTTTTACTGCTTCACGACGAACGGATTTAAAATGAGAGAATCTTCCGATAATGGGAGCTCTGATTTAAATTTAAAAGACAATTTTAAGTTGTAAAAAGACGAATTACCATTATAGGATAGAATATTATACAGATGAAAAACGATACTCAATCTGCGTTAATATCTTTTGTAACCCAAAAATCACCATGATTTTGTCCTTTAGAGCTTAGAGAAAATGTAAAAGGCCATGCAAGGCTATTAGCAAGACATTGGACATCTTTACATAAAGTTTCTGATCTATAGTTTTTGCGTAGTTGTGCCTGTAATATCAGTTCATTTTCCTTCCCTTGCGCAATAGCAGTTGCAATGATTCCTTGAATGGATAAGCTCAAGTCTGCTGTACGCATTAATGACTCTGTTACCTTCATCATACCTTCTGAAAAGCTTGTCTGAATATCCCAGTGATCAAATGTTGTTGAAAAAGTATCATTATTCATTAAAAGAAATTGTTGTTTATTTGAAAGTCTTGTTTGTAATTCATTCAGATCATACCCTAATAGCCGACCAGAAGACATCTTCAGTGTTAACTCACCCTGCATTTTCGTAAAAATTTCTGGCCAAGAATCAGCAAGTGTTCGTACCGTTGCAGTAAAATTCGTTTTGCTTTGTATAAATGGAATAAATCCCAAGATTTCTAAAGTCTCCTGCATATCAATAGAAGCACCTGAAATATTTCCTCCAATACGCACTTTCTGTCCAGCTGAGGTAACTTCAATATTACTTTGCACAGATCCACCAAAAATATTCGCATGTCCAAGATCAAAAATACCATGACCATCTCTTATTTGTATTGCAGCAGCTAAATTTGTGAGTGAAATATTTCCTATTTTAGCTTGTGGCGCAGAAAGTCGTATATCCACGCCAATACAATCAAAAGTTCTAATGTCAAAGCAGGCATTTTTCTTTTTACCTGAAAAAAACATTGAACCCAAGAGGCTAAGGTCTAGATTATCAAAGGCTAAAGAGCCCATGACATTTGGTACATAATCTTGAAAATCGAGTTTTAAAGCTCCTCGCGCATTGGCTTTCCCCATCGTAAATGTAACATTGTTCATTTGGATATGCATTGGCTGCGCTAAAAAATGAGATTCCCATACAATGGGTATTTTTAATTTATGTCCCCAAAACTGATTTCCACCAACCCAAGACAATGTCTGATTCCATCCAGGAGAACGCATTGACACTTTTCCGTCAAAAATATAATATTCAGATAATCGAGCCTTTCCTGTAAAAGTTATTCCCCCACGTACAGAATTGAGACTTGCCCTAATATGACTTTTGCCTCCAGCAAAAAGCAGTAATGCTTGAGAAGCATCAAGTGATAATTTTGTAAACTCTCCGCGCCAACGCGCATCTGCACGTAACCGTACTTCCTGAGTTGATTCCGGCCAATCTAAAGTTGCATTTAATCCTGTTATTTTTTCTGCTACTCCTGAAAAACTATCGTGATACACAAGAACACCATTTTTAATGACAATCCGTCCAAAAGGTTGTTTTAAAAGGTGCTCTATCTCTGGATGCTCAGGATTATGTTTTAATATTTCACGCGTATTACGTATTGCCACCCCTAATGCACCTTGTGAGCGAGAAAACCGATCAAAAAAATCTGCTATTGTTTTAACAGGCTTTTCCATAACAAATTGAGGATGCATAATCCGCGTCTCTGAAAAAGAAATATGTCCCCAAAGAAGATCGACGACAGAAAGATCAACTTCTATTGATTCAGCTTCCATTAATGGCGCAACATCATCCATTTTTGATGTTAAAGTAACGCCAGAAAGAAATGCTTTAGGATAAGGAAAAAGATGTAACCGCGGTGGATCACGCAATTGCACATTGTAACCCGTCCATGCACTTAAATCCTGCGCTAAACGAATACGAATCGCATCTGTAGAAATAAGATAAGGTAAAACGAGAATCCCCACTCCAAATAAAAAGATAATTGTAATAAAAACTCCGCTCAAAAATTTTATTATTCTGATGCGCACATTATCCCTCTATACTTATCCCCCTATAACAGATTAAAAACAAACTTAAATGATCATAAAAAGTTTTTATAACCCTATAATTCACTATATCCACTTTGTATCTTCATTATTTTTGTTCTTTATCCAAAATTTATTCAAACAGCAATGTTGCTGCTTCTTTATAAAGCAATTATTTAAAAGTCTTCAAAACTATAAATCCACAACATTATAAAACCATTCTTACTGTTCTCATATGAATATTGCTATAAAACTCTATCGTATTATTAGAAAATGCTTTACAAAAAAAACAAACAGCCTTACCGAAAGGATCTCTGAATGAATAATATTATCGACGGAAAAAAACTTGCTGAAGAGATTATTGTGAAAGTTAAGGCCGAAACAGCAAAGCTCCGCCATCACTATAATATACAACCTAGTATCGCTGTTATTATCGTTGGAGATGATCCTGCAAGTCAAGTATATGTCACCTCAAAAAATAAAAAAGCCGAAGAATGTGGGTTTCTTTCAATCAAACATGTCGTTTCCAAAGAAACGCAAGAAAAAGAACTCCTTCAACTTATTGCAACATTAAATTCTGATCCCAAAATTCATGGTATTTTGGTACAGCTGCCTCTCCCTGCTCATATGAATACAAATCGCATAACACAAGCCGTTGCTTTCCAAAAAGATGTTGATGGTTTTCATTATATTAATGTAGGAAAACTCGCAGCAAACGCACTTGAAGATGCGATGATTCCCTGCACTCCAGCTGGAGCCATGATGATGATTGAACAACACTGTGGGCAAGATTTATCTGGACTTGATGCTGTCGTTGTTGGACGCTCTAATATTGTTGGAAAACCTATGGCTGCCCTTTTAACAGCAGCCAATGCCACTGTGACAATTGCCCATAGTCGTACCCGTGACCTTGATGATGTGTGTCGAAGCGCTGATATTCTAGTAGCAGCTGTAGGCCGCCCACAAATGATTAAAAAAGACTGGATAAAAGATGGTGCAATTGTTATTGATGTCGGTATTAACCGCGTTGCTGCACCAGAAAAAGGTATAGGGAAAACACGTCTTGTTGGTGATGTCGATTTTGAAAACGTAAAAGAAAAAGCTGCTGCGATCACCCCTGTTCCAGGAGGCGTTGGACCAATGACAATTGCCATGCTTATGGTTAATACACTCAAAGCAGCTGCGCGATCACACAATCTGCCTATACCAAAATTCTAAAAATTGTAACAATTCCTTGTATATGGTTTCATTGTATATGGTTCAGCTTATTTATTTTTGCATTTTTCATGTCATAAAAACAGATGCCCCTTGATCTGCACGATTAACGAATTGACGAAAAACATGAAAAAGTTCGCGTCCAACACCATGTTCGTTTTTTGAAAGATCCGGAGGTATGATTTTTCGCGCGTTAAATTTTGCTAAATCCTCCAAAAGAGTTAATTTACCCTCATGAGCATCAAGAAAAACAATATCACCATCCTGCAAACGTGCAATGGGGCCATTATCCACTGCTTCTGGTGTCACATGGAGAGCAGCAGGAATTTTTCCTGACGCTCCTGACATACGCCCATCGGTTATCAATGCTACCTTTTGACCGCGATCTTGTAAAACGCCTAAAATGGTCGTTAATTTATGAAGCTCTGGCATACCATTGGCTTTTGGTCCTTGATAGCGAATGACAGCGATAAAGTCTTTATTATGCAACACTCCAGATTTAAAAGATTTTTGTAGTTCCTCTTGATCATTAAAAACAAAGACTGGTGCTTTAATCTGCCAATACTCTGGTTTAACAGAGGAAACTTTTATAATAGCTGTTCCCAAATCTCCTGATAAAACACGAAGACCACCATCAAGCTGAAATGGCTTTCTCCACCCCGCTAACACCTTATGATCACCACTTTCCTTAAGAGCCGCTTCACGTACCACATGACCATCAGCAGAAAGCTTTGCTTCAATTGCATAAGCATTGAGATCTTTACCAAAAACCGTAGAGACATCTTCATGTACCAAACCTGCCTCGATAAGCTCGCGAATAATAAATCCCATTCCCCCCGCAGCATAAAAATGATTAATATCTGCTAAACCGTTAGGATAAATGCGCGCTAAAAGAGGCACAACGGATGAAATTTCTGCAATATCATGCCATGTCAATTTAATACCGCAAACAGCAGCCATAGCAATCAAATGAATCGTATGATTGGTAGAACCTCCTGTTGCATTTAATCCTACAATGGCATTCACAAAAGAACGCTCATCAATGATCATACCAAGTGGACTATAATGATCACCAAGATCTGTCATTTCAAGTACACGTTTCGTAGCTTCTTTTGTTAAAGCATCACGCAATGGTGTATTCGCATTAATAAAAGAAGCTCCCGGCATATGAAGCCCCATCATCTCCAGTATCACCTGATTAGAGTTAGCTGTTCCATAAAATGTACATGTTCCTGGCCCATGATAAGAACGTGCTTCTGATGCTAAAAGTGTTTGGCGATCTATTTTATTTTCCGCGTAAAGTTGACGTATCTTCGCTTTTTCATCATTACCTTGACCACTTGTCATGGGACCAGCTGCTATAAAAATTCCTGGTAAATGACCAAATGTTAGTGCACCAATCAATAAACCTGGTACAATTTTATCACACACCCCAAGATACAATGCTGCATCAAAGACATCGTGTGATAAGCTTATAGCTGTCGCCATTGCAATTACTTCACGCGAAAAAAGGGAAAGCTCCATCCCCGCATTTCCCTGTGTAACACCATCGCACATCGCGGGAACACCACCTGCAACCTGTGCAACACCACCAACCATACGGGCCGACTCTTTAATTAAGTGAGGAAACTTTTCAAAAGGTTGATGCGCTGAAAGTATATCGTTATATGCCGTGATAATGCCAATATTCCCAACGATATTTCCCTTCAAACGCTCTTTATCTATTGCACTACAAGCAGCAAAGCCATGAGCCTGATTGGCACATCCTAAAAAACTCCGTTTGGGGCGATGAACTTGTGCTTTTGCAATACGATCTAAGTAAATTTCTCGTGTTGATCGAGAACGTTCATAAATCCTTCGTGTAACTGTGGCAATTGTCTTGGAAAGTGCCATATTTCTCTCCCCCTTCATTGTTTCTTCCCCTCATTCATTGAGAGAGATTACGTTTTATTCACCTTGTGTCGCATACTTTGATTCACTTATTTCATTTTCTGCAGGCGACCAATAAACCTGAACGAGATGAGGGGAATTACGCAAAATTGCCCGAATAGGCATTTCTATTTCAAACCCGTCTTGACAAGCTTCTTCAAAACAATCGCGTTTCTGAAAACCTTCGAAATGGAGAATAATACAACGAGATTGCATAATAACTGGCAAAGTTAGTGAGAGTCTTGGCTCAACAGCACTCTTAGCATGAAGGGGTAAAACAAGTGCTTGTGTTCGTAAATCAAGCGCTTGCTTTAAACGATCAGCATCAGGAAAAAAAGATGCCGTATGTCCATCCTCCCCCATTCCTAAAACAACAACATCAAAGGGTTTAGGCAAAGTATTAACACGACTCGCCGCTGAAAAAGCAGCAAGTTCAGCAGTAATTGCTTTATGATAAAGCCCTACAAAACGTGCTTTTTCGGCAAAATTTTGTAACAAATGACACCGTACCATATATTCATTTGAACGTTCATCGTGTGTAGGGACAAAACGTTCATCGACCAAAGTGATAATGATCTTTTGCCAATCAATATCCGCTTTTGACAAATAATGAAAAAACAATTCTGGTGTTTTACCACCAGACACCGCTAAAACTGCTCTCTTGCGCTCAAGAACAGATACACTAAGCTCTGCGGCTACTCGATCTGCTAATGCCAAGGCTAAAGTCTGAGGGGTTTCAAAATCTAAACGGTCAATATTCATTCTATACATACTTATTGCTCTAAACTAAATTGTTCCATATACGCCCATCACGTTCCATGAGGCTCATCGAAGCAGACGGCCCCCACGAACCAGCGTTATAACTGTGAACAGGCTGTTTTATTGCTTCCCATCCCTCAATGATTGGATCAATCCAACGCCAAGCAGCCTCAACTTCATCACGACGCATAAACAGTGTTTGATCTCCACGAATAACATCCATTAATAAACGTTCATAAGCATCAGGATTACGTTCAGAAAATGCGGAAGCAAAACTCATGTCTAATGGAATGTGACGAAACCGCATACCGCCATAACTTGGATCCTTAATCATCAACCATTGTTTTACACCTTCATCAGGTTGGAGACGAATTACAAGCCGATTAGAAAAAATTTCATCTAAATCCACATTAAAAATATTATGAGGAATAGGTTTAAAAACCACAACAATTTCAGACATTCGCGTGAACATGCGCTTACCTGTTCGTAAATAAAAAGGCGTATTAGCCCAACGCCAGTTATCAATCTTAACCTTAAGTGCTACAAATGTTTCACTCTTACTCACTCTTCCCAGATCATCAAAATAGGACTCTACCGATATACCATTTGATAGACCAGAAAGATACTGCCCACGTACAGTATGCTGCCCTACATTATGGACATCAAGCGGTGTTAAAGAATGTAAAACTTTAAGTTTTTCATCGCGCACAGCATTAGCACTGTTAGTAAATGGTATTTCCATCGCAACCAAACAAAGTAATTGTAGCATATGGTTTTGAACCATATCGCGTAGAGCACCAGTGCTTTCATAATATTCTGTACGCCCCTCTAACCCCAAAGATTCAGCAACGGTTATTTGAACATGATCAATATAATTGGAGTTCCATAGCGGTTCATAAAGTGTATTAACAAACCGCAATGCCATTAAATTTTGAACAGTTTCCTTCCCAAGATAATGATCAATACGAAAGATCTGCTCTTCATTAAAGGCGCTTGCAAATACATCATTAAGTGAAACAGCTGTTTTTACATCACAACCAATTGGCTTTTCAATGATAATCCGTGTTTGTGCTGTCACCAAATCATTTTTTTCCAACTTCATCGCAATATCAGCAAAAAGTAACGAACCAACAGCCAAATAAAAAGCTCGAATATCCGCTGAATCTTGTGACAGAAGAAGGGCTAAATCCTCCCACCCTCGATTTGAGGAAACATCAACAGAAACATAGCTTAAACGTGCAAGAAAACGATTGAGTTCTGTTGAATTGAGATCTTTTGGATGGATATGTTTTTCTAAAGAAATGCGGACAAAATTTTGATATTCTTCACGACTTAAGGAAGTGCGCGAAACCCCAATAATACGTGTTGGCTCACTGAATTGCCCAGCACACTGACAATGATACAAAGCCGGCAAAAGCTTGCGCAACGCCAGATCACCATTGCCACCAAAAACAATACAATCAAAGGAAGAAACTGGAATAATTTTACGCACCATGAACTTGTTTATTTTTCTATTCGATTATGAAATCCCATATCACTTATAAAAGCTTTCATCATTAAAGCAGACAGATACTAAATAAGCCATTAATTTTCTTCATTTCAAGCAATGTTTCCATTAAAGGCGATCCAATAAAGAAAACCAACGCATTGCTAAAAATATAAGCGGATAACGCAAAACTCTTCCTCCCGGAAAAGATGAAATCTTTAAGTCTTGGAAATAGGAAAAACGTTCATATTTTCCAGTTAACCATTCTGCGTATAATTTTCCCACGAAAGGAGCCAGCATAACGCCATGCCCTGAATAACCACCACAATAAGTCATCCTTGAAAAAATTTGGCGAACATAGGGCATGCGTTCAACTGTGATGGCAACCGTTGCTCCCCACCGATGGCTTAAATTGATAGAATGTAATTGAGGATAAATTTCAACAATTTGCCGTTTTATACGTTCATCTAAATTTAGAGGATGCTTATTATCATAACTTTCTACACCACCAAATAAGAGACGATTATCAATGCTTTTGCGAAAATAGCGAACCATAAAACGGGAATCATCAACCGATTCCCCCCCTATAAGAATTGAACTATGCTTTGGTAATGGGTCCGTTGCTCCAATATAAGAGCGAATAGAAACAATATTTTTTTCAATAAAACGCTCCAGACCAAGTTTATACCCATTTGTTGCAAGTAAAACATGCTCTGCTGTTACACTACCTTTTTCTGTTATTACTTTCCAATGTGCTCCCTTGCGCCTTACGGTCGTTACTTGTGACTTCTCATAAAGCTTAGCACCAGCATCTTGTGCTCTTTTTGCCAACCCAATAATCAATTTTAAGGGATTTATATGACCGGTATCCGCATCATAAATACCACCACAATAAAAAGTTGATCCAAGTCGCTCAAATGTTTCAGCCTTATCCATAAAAGTAAGCGCGTGATAGCCATAACGCTGCATCGCCTCAATATGCTGTTGATAAGAGAGAAGCTCACGCCTTTTATGAGTTACAGAAAGCTGTCCTCCTATCAAATCACAAGGACAATTAGGCATTGCGCATAAAGCTAAAATATCTCTTTTAGCTTCTTCTGCTAAATCAAATAGAGCTTTACTTCGCTCAAAACCATACTTTTTTTCTAATGTTTCTACCCATTGCCGTTGCCCTGTTCCCAGCTGTCCACCATTGCGCCCTGAAGCACCATCACCAAAACGTGATGCTTCAAATAAAACAACATCTACTCCAGCCTTGGCTAAATGATAAGCAGCCGAAAGACCCGTAAATCCGCCTCCAATAATGACCACATCACAC
The DNA here is from genome assembly GCF_042195765.1 of Bartonella sp. AP3QHHD. Lineage (NCBI taxonomy): Bacteria > Pseudomonadati > Pseudomonadota > Alphaproteobacteria > Hyphomicrobiales > Bartonellaceae > Bartonella > Bartonella sp. AP3QHHD. The sequence continues at coordinate 38,303 of NZ_JBHIPC010000089.1, read as the reverse complement.
TGTCTGTTTTCACAAAAAGAAGGATAAGAGGGACGTTCTCTTAAAGCATCTTCATACCAAGAAATTCCTGGAGAAATTGAATTATAATCAATCATCGTCATAAAATTTAAACATTCAGCAGGAGATATTCACGCTCCCACGGACTGATTACTTCCATAAAAGTTTCAAACTCTTGTCGTTTGATTGCAGCATAAGTACTGACAAACACATCCCCTAAAATAGCACGTATCACTGTATCTTGTTCAAACAAATTGACTGCCTCAATGAGCCCACGCGGTAACTCAATATTATCAGCGTTTACATTATTTATCGCTGGCTCATCCGGCTCAATTTTTTGTTGCAAACCAATAAGACCACACGCTAAAGAAGCCGCAAGGGCTAAATAAGGATTCGCATCTGATGAAGGAAGCCTATTCTCAACACGTCGCGCTTGAGGAGCAGAACGGGGAACTCGAAAAGCTGTAGTACGATTATCATATCCCCACCGCAAATTAACAGGAGCCGAATTATCAGGGACAAGACGTCGATAAGAATTCACATAAGGCGCAAGCATCACAAGTACGCCTGGCATATGTTTTTGCAATCCACCAATAAAATGGCGAAAACAGATACTTTCTTCACCATTTTCCTGTGTAAAAATATTCATACCGGTTTTCTTATCAACAACCGATTGGTGAATATGCATAGCAGAACCCGGCTGCCCTTGAATGGGTTTTGCCATAAAAGTTGCATACATATTATGTTTTAGTGCTGCTTCACGAATTGTTCGTTTAAACATAAAAACTTGATCCGCTAATTCAATAGGATCACCATGACGTAAATTGATTTCAAACTGTCCTGCTCCTTCTTCATGAATGAGGGTATCAATTTCCAATCCTTGTGCCTCTGAAAATTGATAAATATCATCAATCAAATCATCGAATTCATTAACACCAGCAATGGAATACCCCTGTCCACCACCAATTGAACGCCCAGAACGACCAACCGGTGGAACTAACGGATAATCAGGATCGGGATTTTTTTGTACCAAATAAAACTCAATTTCTGGTGCCACAACAGGGCTTAAACCCATTTTTGTGTAAAAATGAACCACTGTTCGTAAAACATTGCGTGGTGTGTAATCCACAACCTGACCATTTTGATACACAAGATCACAAATCACCTGTGCCGTAGGAGCATCTTCCCATGGAACAATGCTTAACGTAGAAAGATCAGGCTCAAGGCGTAAATCACCATCTTCTTTAGGATATTCAAAACCATGACCATCTTCCGGATAATCCCCTGAAATTGTTGCCATAAAAACTGCTGAAGGCAATGCCAATGATGTTTCCGATGTAAATTTTTTAGAAAGCATCATCTTGCCCCGTGGTACCCCTGCTTGATCAGGCGTAATACATTCAATATCCTCTACCTTACGAAAAGCAAGCCATTGTGAAACTTGTTCCCAATTGCGCACACCACGTAAACTTTTGAGAAAACGAGAGACAGGTTTAAAATTCTTACTTTTCGTTTGTTTACCATTTTTTACAGCCATAACATACCAACTTTAAAAACAATCAAGTCCTATTCTTATTGTATCAGCCCATGCATAAACGACACGAAAAAAATTTATCAACTGATATTTTTGAAGAATACTATAAGATCTATCAAGGTAAAAGAACTTTACGCTCAAAAAGCTATCCTATCACCATAGTGAAAAAATTGATATTGCACCCGATACATCGGTGCGAACCTTCTCCTTATATAAAATAGCGAGAAATACCATATTGTACGTAACCTAATTCCGATTCAAATAATCATATATAAGCAAACATTGACGAGAATAATAAAGGCGAGATATTTAATTTCCTTTTGGTTGTAGCAATGCTTCATATTAAAAGAAAAGAAACTTTTCTTTTAATATGAAGCAAGTTTTGTAACTCTATTGTTATCCACATAGAAGTAAACACCCTAGGATGGTGAGTAGCCTTTACAGCTAGTGCTTACAAACACTCACCCCGCCATAATATGCGTAAATGTATTTTCAGGATAAGTCATACGCTCAGCATTTCCGACATGAAACTTAACCATCGTCTGCATAACAGAGCTATCAACCTTGTTCTGAGCGGATGGTACAGACTCTGCACTTATATCAATTCCCACCGCTTGACATTGCACTTCGCACACAATATTTAGAGCTGAGAATCTAGTAGAGCATACCAAATCCAATAGATAGGATTTTTTGCTAATTGCGCCATGCGTGATCCAACATTTGATAGTTTCCAGCCCACTAGGAGGTGTGTTATTTATATCTAAAAAGCCAAAAAATCAGGATATGAGAACACAATAATATCAATTTCCTTTGAACTAACGTCCTTTACGTCGATCTTTCACTATCGTAAAATCTTTTTTGTATCAGTTACTTTCACATACTTTGACTTATGATCTAGTGATACTGTGCAGATTGAGCACACATCCCCAGAGCCCAGATTATAATTAAGTTCGTACCATTCTGTTCTTTTATAGAGCTAATATTTGAGAATAAATAACCATAATCTTTAGATATAATACGCCTAGGTTTAATAATTACCGTAAGCTTATGTAAATCACAACCCAATTGTGATAATGCCTCATAAATTTTACGAGGGTATTCGTCATTGACCGTCACGGCATCGCAAAATGCTGTGGAAGTCGGATATCCTCCGCCTAGACTGATAAAACTTTTTTGATCCTTCAATGCGTAAATATCCTTTCCAGCCTTAGTTAAGGTGGATACTATTAACTCAGTCGAATTCAAATTAGAGCCCACATGCAAAGGCACCCCATTAAGCCTAATCCTATTGGATTCTAGCAAAGATAATGCGGCACGTAACTTCGCCGCAGTCATACCAAAACACGATCTATCCCCGTTTGCCAGTACATGGCACAATCTCAATGAGATTTTAGGTAATATGTCAAAATGGCGTGCAAGAGTGATGATGTCATGTAATTCGATAATATTATCACACTGGATATTTATATGTTTTCTAATAGATAATTCTATCTCTTCTCGAAGTTTTACAGGGATATTAAAAAATGTATCTCTACCTTTAAAACCATCTTTTTGCGCTAATGATATTTCATAACCAGACGCAAATTCCAAATCCCAGCAACATAACAAAGATACCCCGCACGTCCATTAAAATACCCTGCTTTTTCTCGCCCTAGGCATTCATAGCCCGACCGCGTAAAACAGGATACCAATTACAATATCAGACCATAAGGCTGCAAGAGAAAGTTCTTTTATATTTTTATCTTTACATTGCCTCTTAAACAAGCTCATCTGTTCATATAATGAGTTATATGTATAATACATATAACTTCTACAAAAGGAGGATTCATTATGTTCCGTAAAAATCTTTGGTAATACACTCGGATGATTGGATCACCTGTCGCCCGTCAATAATATAGTGCGAGTTAAGAAATTGGGGGAGGTAAGCTATGCAACTCGTGGATCATCCTTTTGTGAAGTTCGATCAACTCAAGCCGATTTACAACTTCACATATCCGTTATTTCGCACTATTTCAAATGAATTTTACGATTACCTAGACTTTAATAAACTAGCGCAAAGTAAGCAGATTCCACAAGCGCGTACCATTTCTCTTTATTTGCATATTCCCTTTTGCGAAACCATCTGTTCCTTCTGTCCCTTTCAGAAAGGGGCCTACAAGCACGTTAAGCAAATCGAATCTTATATGTCAGCGCTTACCACAGAGATCAGAACCAAAGGAAATTTCATTCGCTCGCTTAGAGGGCCCATCCGCAGCATCTATATAGGGGGGCGGCACACCGTCGCTTTTGTCCGCAGATAATATCCGACACATCGGAAAAGTATTGCATGCCGAATTTGAGCTCTCTTCCTTAACCGAATTTACACTGGAAAGCGAACCGAAGAGCGTCATACGTGATAAACTTTATGCTGCCCGTGAGATCGGCGTTAACTGAATCAGCTTCGGCATACAGAGTTTCATTGAGCGTTTCCGATCATTGTTTAACCTCACCTCAACACGTGAACAAATCAACAATACCGTGGCTTGATCACAAGACATAATTGGACATGTCGGTTTCAACCTACTATATGGCATGCACAGCCAGCAAGCTGAAGAACTATTATACGATTTGAAGCAAGCCAGCGAGCTTCACCCTGAAACCATCAACCTCTATGCAATCAACAATCTGGCTATCACGTCGCAACTGCATAAGTCTTACGCACAAAAAGGGCTAAAACCGTCCAGCCTACAGCATCGACAGATGCTTCGATTATTTAGCGATATCGTTATGCGCAGCTGCGGCTATGCGCCGTGTAATGGGCATTCCTATATCAAAATTGCCAATAACACTCCTCTAACGCTCGCTAAAACGAGTTCAGCTAATTATTTCCGCTATCACAAATATTTGCATGGTTATCATGACAATTATGTGGTTGGCTTTGGGGCGTCAGCACTGTCGATTCTCGGCTCACTCGTCACACGAGCCAATCCCAGTCGAAGCGGATACATTACCGACATACAACTTAAAGGAAAATCCAAAGTATACTACAATTGGGTATCAGCGGAGCAACAAGCCTCCAAAGCTTTGTGTATGCGGCTACCTTATAACGGCTATGCCAAAAAAGAAAGAATTGACTGGACCGCACTTCCCTCTTTCGTATACAATAACCTACAACAGCTCATAGGTGCAGGTCTCATCGCAGAAAGTGATAACAATCTCCAGCTGACTCAGCGTGGTTGGCAATGGTATTCCAACCTTATGTATTTTCTTCTACCTCAGGAAGACAGGAATATCTTGGACGACTATGTCGCAAACATGCTGAATACAACCGCCGTACTTGATGGAACAGCGGAAACCTGTGTGGCATCTTAAGGAGAACAGAATGTTCACGCTTTTTGCCAACAAGAACATACGCTATTTTTGCCTAACCGTTAGTCTGCTCGCCTTACTCAGCGGTGCTTTGCGCACTGCCATCCCGCTATTAGCAAGACAATCTGGATATGGCATAATCGGAGTAAGTTGGGCGCAAGGTCTCTTTTCATTAGCGTGGCCAATTTTCGGCATCCTTGCAGGCGCTTTACTTGATCGCTGCGACAAAATAAAACTTGCCACCTCGGCTCTCTTCATCTTCATGCTACTGCATATTGTCCTGTTCGTACTGCTCATGATACAGATTACTCCAACCGAACAAATTTTCTTCTATGCAACCATTGCTGGATTCATCGTCGTTTCTGCCGAAGCTTATATAATGACGATTCCACCACTTATCATGGAGGGAGAGCGATTGATGACCTTCTACTCTATTGTCTTGTTTTTAGATTTCGGGGTCTCCTATTTTCTTGCCCCTGTCATAACAAGCAGCATTTTAGCGCATAGCACACTGCTATTTCTCGGCCTGTTAATCGTGCTTTTTATCACATTGATTTTTACCGCTCGCCATGCTGTTCCGACATCGCCAACACCTGATAAAGAAAACATCACTTTCCGTTATATCATTGCCGGCTTTCATTTCATTTTTTCAAATCGGCATCTTACCTCCCTTACATTACTCACATTCTTTCTATCGGTGGTATTTGGAGCATTCCTAACCTCATTCATCTTCTTCGTTACCGACAGTCGGTATCTGGGCCTACATAGCAGCCAATATGGCGTGATGTTTGCAGCCTACGCGCTTGGTACAATGGCAGGTGCCTTATTTGCACCGCATATACGTTATGCACCGGTGCGCCTAGCTGTTCTCACTGACGGTTTAGGAACGGTTGTCTTGCTGTTGATTCCAGCCTTTTCAAAAAGTGCTGTCGTCGTATGGGGCGTCACCTTTATCGCTGGCATTGGAGCAAGCTTATGGTTTATTGGTGTTACCGCCTTCAGGCAGCGCCTCACACCAAAGCAACTTCTCGGGCGAGCTAATTCTGCTTTTCGAGTGATAGGCTATACTGGAACGCCGGTCGGAAGCTTTTTGGTCGGCGTCCTTGGTTCTTTTATATCATTGCAGTTTGCTGCCACCTTTATCGCTGGGCTCCTATTGGTGGCTATCGCGATAACGCTTCCATTTCTTTGGCAGGCTGATCATATAAACACACCCAATCCTGCCACGAGGTAACAGCTGCTTTAAAAAAAAGACACGGTCAAAAAAGGCACACATACCCTATTACGCAATCGATTGATCTGTTCTTTGGATGAGAAAATTATCACCATAATGGCTGATAGAGCCAGCGGCACTATAGAAGCAGCCAAACAAACGCTAAAGACAAAACAGCCCCTTTACGTTGCATTGGGCGATGATCCAACGCCTATATGAAGGATGCAGAGAGCTTATAGCGTACGAAGTGCAATTCTTAACTAAAAACTCCGCCCTAGCAATGCCTACTTATACTCCAGTTAATCCGTTACCCGCTGGACATCAAATGCCTCACCCCTTTACTGCTCCTCAAAATACATTTTGCTGCACTTACGCGCCGTATTCTTCCTTTGTAATTAAAAGAGCAGCCCTCCTTTCCTAGTTTAGGATCCCTGCCTACACAATGCAGCAACAGATGCGACCATATATGCATTCACGCCTTAGGACCTGCATAGTAGAAAGCTTAGTTCGAGAGATTCATAAAGCCTATATCCCAATAAATTTGCCGCCCAATCCATCTTTTAAAAGGGCAGTTTTATATAAACCGTTAGAGCAAGCTATGAAATCCTTAGGTGTATTAGAAATAATTGGCGGTTTTTACCTCAGACCAATGTTGATTGACTTTTACTCGTGCATATACGCAAGCGGTGCTACTCTTTTCTTAGATAGAAAGGACATAATCGTTACCATCTGACCTATTATTGTTTGAAAATAAAAAAAAGTATCAGTGCGACTGATGATATTGAAGAGCTATCTCATTATGTGGCTGTACTTAATTACGGCATTATTACGGCATTGGGAAGCTAGTCACGCAATCACCCGTTTCTGCGCGCCTTCTGCATGATATTCATAAGATTTTATTACGCGATAAACGCGGTACGTCCAAAAGCCTTGGCGAATTTCGCAAAGCACAAAATTAGCTTGGTGGTACGCAACTAAAGACAGCGTCATTCGTGCCGCCCACTCCTACCACAGCCCCCCACTCTCTCTACCACCACCCCCCGCTTAGAATCGCGCCAACTCATCACCAGTGCCTCGTTAAACACCACACCAGTCTCAAGGGCGGTAAAATGCGCCTTGCCGCATTTAATCTTCAGCATTTCTTTAAGGCGCAAATCAAACTCGCTATTCGTTCCTTTTGTTTCCAGTACAAAATAAAGCTTTTGCGCGCCATCTCACTCTAAAAAAACCGCCCAATCAGGCGTATAAGAACCAATGGGAGTGGCTATTTTTAAATTTCTTGGCAGTTTAAAAAACAATCTTACATCAGAGTCATTATCAAGATTTTGCGCAAACTCTTTCTCAATACGGCTCTCACAAATCACATGATCATAAACACTTTTCTCATTGACCACCGCCGGCCATATGATCGCCTTTTCCGACCTAATTTACAGATGTGGGATCAATCTTATTATGATGCGCACATCCAGAGATTATTTTATCCTCTGCATTAGAACCAAAAACATGAACAATACGCAAGCAGCTTCGGTAAGAAGACCAACCGTTCAATCTCAACCTACACGAAAATGCATGTGCAGGCGAATGCCCTCCATAATATGCAATATTTCAAGCCCGTCTATAGTGGTATCCCTTTTTAAAATTGTGCCTATGGCTTATAATAATCTTCAAAATATACATTTAGCCCTTGTCTGAAATAACTCAATTTTGGATTGATGAGAACGAAAACGCGCTGCGATAATCACGTTGTTCAGCCCTAATAACCGGCACAAGGGAGCCAATATTCCTGTACCACCAACGACTAAATAACGGTATTTCCTATCAATTTTGATCATATCCTCCACCCTTATTATTTTAAAATTTGTACATTTTATCAGCAAGATGTGCGCAGCAAACCCGTACATTTGCGCTGCTAAGTCTCCATGTACGGACTGCATTCTCAGACACAAAATCATCTTTAGCTGAAGCAACTTGATATTGCAGTGCCTGTCCATAAAGCATATGCACAATTAGTACCAAATATACACATGGCAGTGCGCATTTTTGGTTGTATTGTCATGAGAGAAAAGACCAAAAGCTTTATCTAAAAAGCATCATAATCTAAATTATCAAGAGCATTTTTCAATCCCCCTGAATAAGACCCGTGATAAACAGGGCTTGCAAGAATAACATCATCAGCGTCTGCGATTGTTTTGACAAATGTATACACTTTAGCATCGCAATGGTAATAACTTATAAAAACAACAACTTTTTTAAATGCCTCCTCAACGGCGTATGAATATAAGCACGTTTTTTCTCGTCATTTTTTAAGGTATTAAACTCTTCCAATCTACCGAGCTTACTCTTAAATTGAAGCCGAATGATTTTAATAAATCCATATTATTTTAAAATTCAATAAAGAATATTAAGACTACAATCAAAGGCACTTCTTTTCAATATTAAGCAAGTTTTGTAAGCTATATTGTTATCTCTATAGAAGCAAAACAGCCTCTATGGACGGTGAATAGCTATGCCTTCACAGCTAGTGCTTTACAAGCGCTTTTATAACACTCACTCTGCCCCAAACATAGGATTGCATTTTATTAAATAACCCACGCGCATATAATTAAAGATAGAAACGATTAAGCTTGCACCAATCATGCCAAGCCAATAGCCAATAAAGTCATATTCAAAAAAATGCGCCATTAGCGCTCCCCCCAATAGGCCTAACCCCCAATAACTTATTGCTACAACAATTGTTGACCAAAACGTATCAAACAAACCCACAAGTATGCCATTGAGCATAGCTCCTAAAGTGCCAAAAGCAAAAGACAATAAGATGAACGGAAGCAACTCCCAAGAGAAAACAACAACGCGTTCTGAAGAAATATTAAAGATGGTTGTAAGGATGAATCCATAAGAGAGATAAACAATCCCTGATAAAAACAAGACATAAGCTACAGCAAAAACTGTGACACTCATACGCAATTGTTTTAGAGCCATATTATTCCTATCTGCTCTATACCACGCTGCTATTGTCGCGGCTGCGCTGGAAATCCCCAAAGCCACCACAGAAATAAGCATATCGAGACGCATCCCTATCGTATGCGCGGCCAAAGATTCAACCCCATAAGCCGTAATCATAAATGCAATGACCGAAGGAAAGCCCTCCGCAATAAGAATACGTATACCAATGGGTAGCCCTACTCGCAGCAATTTTATTATTCGTGAAATCTCTAACTTTGGTCTCAAATAATTAAAGCGAAAAGAATGAAAAGCAGAATTGCGGGACAAAATTATTGCTGCTGCAATAACAATTAAAATACGGATCAAACTGCTCGCAATTCCTGCACCAAAGACACCTAATCCGCTTGCAGAACCTATACCAAAAATAAGCAGCCAAGAGATAAGAAAATTCACAAGGATAGCCGCAAGCATAACCCAGGTTAAGGGCTTTGGATTACCAATTGCTGACAGTAATCCCCGGCTATTTACATAAAGATAAAAAAACACCACCCCTATAGCAGCGCCACGATTATATTCTTGCGCTATAGTAGCAATTGCCTCATCTTGTCCGAGAAGACACAAAATATTCCTCGTGTTGAGTAAAATGATCGCACTCATCATTCCAATCAAAAGGGAAAGCCATATTCCTTGATCAAACCATGCCTTTAATGCATATCTATCTTGTCTGCGAAAACTTTCCGCAAGTTTTGGTGCAACCGCGGTAATAATACCTAGCCCAAGCAACATAACAAAACTAAATATACTCAGAGCTAACATTGTACCACTCAAGGCTTGCACGCCTAAATGCGCTACAAGCGCTGCATCTGTGAAGGAAATCATCATCTGAGAGATAAACCCTATAGCCAGTGGCATACCAAGAGATAGCAATTGCTTCATCACAACAAACATTGTGAAATACCCTTCCATATTGAAAGGTGTATTAAGATCGGATCTTTTAAACAAAACACATTGATTTTTTCCGTAAAGCCTTTCCATCGCAAGTCTTGCCTAAAGGATGCATAATGAGAACGCATTACGGTAAGAGGAGATGCCCAGTTCTTAAAAAAAAGCGCAATGCGCCTTTATTGGTTTTTTGGACTTTATGCCATGCGTTTTTTTGTACAATATTATGCCCCCAAGCAACTACAGTCATTGATAAAAGATCCTCAGCGAGCCGTTTGTTCGTCTTGTATATCCATTTTTAGTATTTTTAATCAAACTTTTTGGTACTGCAAGTAATACACCTGTGCTAACCTTTGCTTATTCGCTGCTTACATACGTAAAAAAACAAAGCCGACCAAGTTGTCAAAAAACACAGGCATTAGCATTTTTACAATCCATTGTGCCTATACACCGATTAAAACAGCTATTAATTTCGACTAAATCCATATAAGATGACCCACACACTATTTTTTCCTGTGTCTTTATGTAAGTCATAGGCAAGTCCCTATTCAACTGTATCTTCACTCTCAAACCTCCTCGTCTTTATTAACTTTTTATCAGTATAAAGCCAAGCCAAATTAAGCGGGATAATTAAACATATACAAACCAAGGCGAAACAAAAAGCTGCTTCTATACAAACATTGTTTGCCAACCAACCAATCAGCACAAGCGCTAAAATACCAAAAATACGAGCAAGAAAACTAACAATGGATAAAACCGTATTTGCATTCTTTTGTTGAATATGTTTAAAAAATTCTGCTTCAAACTGCGTTACGGGGACAGAAAAAAACTGTGAAATACGGTGAATAAAATAATGGGGCCCAACTGTTTGCAACGAGAAGCAGAGCAAGCATAACAACAGCACTCAGGACTAGTGAATACAAAGTTATCGCCATAGGAGCGTATTTTTGCATAAAATATTTAATTACAAAGCGATTAAATAAGTATTTTACGAGAGTATAAGACACAAAGCACAGGCCAAGAATAAGAATTTTAGTCTTTCCTGTTGCATTGTCTAATACTCCTGTTTGTCCCAAAATAAAAGGTTGCCAAAAATGAAATACTGGCTGCAATGCAGCAACAATAAAACCACATATCAATATATAATATAACCCGATCTTTGAGGTAACTAAATAAGCAAAAGCTTCTGTTGCATGCAACAAAGAACCTGAGTCTATTGGCTGACTATCCGAAACGGATGCAATAGCTATCCCCGTCACCCGACTAAACAAGAATACAAGCACGAGAAACCCGAAAGAAAAAAAATAATATGCTGACTGATAATTATCCATACACAAAACAATAAGAACACCTAGCGCACCAGCAACCATATTCATGAATGCCGCTAGTTCCCGTTTATAGGCGTTTACTTGGTGGTAGATCAAATTACCCTTGTAACCACCGCCGTCGATTAAGCCTTTAATCCATGTGCTATCAGCGCCAGAACATAAAGCAAAGCCTAAAGCATAAATAATTTCTGCCGGAATTAAGACAAAAAGATTAGGCGCGTAGATACATAAAAAGAAAAAGAGCGAAAAAAAGAAACATGATAAGATAACATTTTTTTTAACGCCAATTTTATCTCCTAAAATCCCACAAGGCACTTCAAAAATACAAATAGCTGCGCTAAACACAATTTGTAATAAAGCTAACTGTGTTATACTAACGCCCATAGACAAGAAAAAAAGCATGGAAAGAATCTGTAATCAGCCGACCCCCACTCATTGCCGCACAGCCATAGAGCAACTTTTTAACTTCATAATCTATCGTCATTAATATATCCAAAAGCTATAAAGCTAGCGTTTTTTCTGCCGCCAGCTTTATATATTTTAAAATCTCAATTCAGAAGGGCACATCGAGCAGCCATTTTCTGCTCACTTACTCGGGCTTTGAGCGTAGCAACATCAACACGCTTAATTTTAATTTTTTTCAGTGGATTATACATATTTTTAGTTTTCATAACTTTACCCCCCGTATTAAATGAAAACAATTAAATTTAACATGAAGTGTACATTATAGCTACCTTTTGTCAATTTATTATCTTGATATAAAAAGCTTTGCTCTCCCCCTCACCCACGTTAAGTATTTCATGCACCAATCATTCTGCAACAACCACCGCAGCACTTGGAAACTCATGCGCCCCTTCGGGCAAAGTACGCTTATATTCACGCCAATTTATCACTGGCTGGTCGTTAAACGCAACGCTCGTTTGCAGTGCAGCAAAATGCGCTTTACCGCATTTAATCTTCAGTAATTCTTTAAGGTGCAAATCAAACTCGCTATTCGTTCCTTTTGTTTCCAGTACAAAATAAAGCTTTTGCGCGCCATCTCACTCTAAAAAACCGCCCAATCAGGCGTATAAGAACCAATGGGAGTGGCTATTTTTAAATTTCTTGGCAGTTTAAAAAACAATCTTACATCAGAGTCATTATCGAGATTTTGCGCAAACTCTTTCTCCACACTGCTTTCATAAACCACATGATCATACACACTCTTCTCACTCACAACAGCTGTACGCTCTAAATTTGCCACAAGCTCTTCACTGGTAAAAAGCTCTTGCACACTATATTCTTGCCCGACCAGCTTTAAATATTTAATGCCATCAATTGTAAGATTAACATAGGTTTTATTGAGTATTTCTTCTATGCACTCTAAAAAAGCTTGTGGATTTTTCACAAACTCATGCTCACGACCACTCTTTGTCAAAATACCAATAATTGTCTTTGCGGTTAATTTCAGCTTTAAGGTCAAATAATGTACAATGTTCGGCAGTGCACAAAAACTATAATCAAGCGCACTCTGCTTTAATAACTGCTCTTCATAGGTCACACCAGCACTATCCAGTTCTATCTCTGCTGTCTGATAAACCAAATGCGCGGGCGCAACTGGTGCCATTTTTTCCACTGCATCCACTGCTTTGGCAACAAACTCTGTGCGATCAAGCTTTGCACGATAAGTGGTCTTTTTATTGATCTTCTCCCACAAGGACAAAAACTCTGGCGAAGCCACTGTTTGCTTTTTAAGCTTAACCCGCACTTCGCGCGCAGCATTACGAATAATCGGCATGGCTTGGCTCGCTTCTAGCGCCTGCAGCACAGCCTGCTTTTGCCCTTTACTAAAACGTTCACTTAAATCTAACGTCCCAGTTGCCCATTGCGCTTTTAATGTATCTGTGATTTTTCCTGCTGATGTAAGCAAGGCTTTTTCACGCAACTCAACCAATATATCAGCAGCCTCTTGCGAAGACAGAATCTTTGTTTCCGTCACAGCTGTCATATAAATCAGATCTTGCAGTATCTCAACATTAATAAGCGCGCCCGCATCAGTTTTTTTCACAATTTCTTGACGCAATTCGCGTGGCATTTCCTCCGCCCCTATAGCATCAAATTCGCTCGCTACTAAATTTTGATCTACTTTAACGACACCCGCCTCATCAATAAAATCTTTTGCAACAAGTATTTTAACAATTTTTTGTGCTTGCGATACTTCCACTTTAGCAGCCACATATTTTACATCTTCATAAATACGGCCAACCAAATGCTCCATCTGCAATGTACCAAGTTTATAACCAATATCCGCCTCTAATTCTTTTTGCAATGTACTCACAAACTCAGCAAAGCTTTCATTCACCATGACATGCAGCACATTTATATCTTTATTTTCTACCTGTTCACCTTGTTGGTTTACGCACAAGCGCAAACCGCGACCAATCTTTTGCCGTGCGGTAAAATTCGATTTTTGTTCAATCAACATACACACTTGAAACACATTCGGATTATCCCAGCCTTCTCTCAAGGACGAATGCGAAAAGATAAAACGCAAGGGGCATGCAAAAGATAATAACCACTCCTTATCGCGCATAATCGTGTTATAAGTGTCATCATCAGCTTGGCTGTCGCCCTTTGTATCCTTATACACGCCTTTCTTGTCTTGCGAGAAATAACCGCCGTGCACGTTTCGAATATTTTGCGCAAACTTAGTTCGCAAGGAGGCATATTTCTTTTTCGCCAACAGCTCTTCATAACATTCTTCAAACATACGCTCATAAAGTGCTGGCTCTTCATCAGAGCTACGATATTTAGCCACCTCATCAATAAAAAAAAGTGATAAAACTTTAATCCCTAAAGGCACAAGCCGCAATTCCTTATCTAAATGTGTTTCTATAGTGCGATAAATTTGTGCGCGTTTAAGCTCTATTGTATTCACATCACCAAGTGCGTGGCCAAATTTGACAATTTCAGTATCAGAAAACTCAACAGCTTCATCCCCCGCCATGCAATTGATACCCGAAACAATATAGCCCTTATAAAGCTCACGTCCGCCCATAACGCGATACAGATCATCGCCGTCTCACTGTAACTGTTTTGCGGCTCACCGTGCCATTCTTTCCCGCAATATCCAACTCTAAGCGCGCCTTAAAGCCATGTTTGTGTGATACGGATTTCAAGGCAATATAGGAACGGTTAAAATCTTGCTCTATCTGATTAGAAGAAACACAAATTTGCTTTACCAGTCCTTTTTGATAAGCATCAACAGGTGTTAAACGATATAAAAGATTAATCTCATCTTTATGCGTGGCACTATAGCGGAAAACACAAAGCGGGTTAAGGCTCGCAATAGCCTCCTTCGCTTTTGCTGTATTATCCACCGATTGCGGTTCATCTATGATCACAATCGGTTTTGTGTCTTGGATATAGCGCATAGCGCTTTCGCCATTCAGTCTATCTTGCGGAAGGTTGATAATATTTTCTGCTTTTTAAATGCATCAATATTGATAATCATAATTTCAATATTGCTAGAGCTTGCAAATTGGCGAATTTGCGAAAGATCTTTTGAATTATAAATAAAATAACGATAGGGCAGATTATCAAACTCTGCTTGAAAATGCTCCCTTGTTACCTGAAGTGATTTATATACCCCTTCGCGAACAGCAACATTTGGTACGACAATAATAAATTTGGTAAAGCCATAGCGTTGATTTAACTCAAAAATCGTCTTGCTATAGACATAAGTTTTGCCTGTTCCCGTTTCCATCTCAATAGAAAACTGCTTTTGCTCTAGCGTCTCACTCGCCAAGAGTTTATTGTTCTGTTGCACCTCTCGTAAATTTGCTAATATGCTTTCATCACTGATCAATAATTGATTACCATAACCAAATTCATTTAACGCTAATTGTCCTTGTTCTGAATGCAAAGAAAAAGAAGAATTCCGTTGTGGCTGGCCTTTAAACAAATCAATGACGCTTTTAACCGCATCATTTTGAAATTCTTGTTGTTTAAATTTAAGTCTCATATCGCCGCCTCAAGATTCCCATCTTCAATCTCATGGAGGATAATAGAAAGGAAAACACTAGAAAGTTACATGATAGCATATTTGCAAACTCCCATATGCACGTGGATAGTGGCACACCCTCCCCCCAATTAGTGCAGAAATGACGTCGCTCTTGGTACTGGACGCGTTACGTCGGTGCTAACCTTCTCTATTTTTTTGCAGAACAGCAAGCGCGTATCAGGCTCTCTAGCCATACTTAGAGTACGCAAAGTTATTCATCACTCTACAACACTTTAAGCGCGCAATTTTATGTTTTGTATTAAAGGATTTTTGCTTTCAAAATATATGAACAACATCACACAAAGTAGAATAAACAAGCTGCCCCCAACATTAAACCAAACCTTCTCTGTAACCAGCACTGTTGCACCGAAACAGTTAGCAATAGCGTGGACAAAAAAAGGCGCACACGCATAAAATTTAGAGCGCGTAACAACACCACGATACGCCAAGCATGTATTGAAAATATGCATAAGTATGACGCTCATTAAAGCACACAAAAAAATACTCGCTTGCGTCCAGGAATAAAAAATTACATACTCATTGGCTAATAACCTAGATCGAATAGGCCAGCCATTATAAACAAGGAAAGGCCCTAGCGCCTTATAAACTAATTCGCATAAACCCCAGCCTATGCCAATATTCAGCGGCAAACGCCACAACAAACTAGGCGAGCACCGATAAAACTTAGTAACTAACCAACGACGCATAGCTTCTTCTGCTACAACAAAAAAAACCGAAAATGTTAAAAATAAAAAAACAAGCGCCAGCCCCTGCTCTGCACGACTCTTGGTTTCAACAATACTCATCATATAAAGCGTTTTTATTACAGATTGCTCCCAAAAAGCAATAAACCCGCCAGCAATGCAGCTAGCAACAAACCATCCCACAGCACCAGCGACAACCAATTTGAACTTCAGAAAATGATGAAACACACATAGAAGAAAAACAACGCCAAGCACTTGCAGTACACGTAAGGCATCAAGTTTATGTTCTGTTTCCGAGTAACGCCATACTAACAGAACAATCACCCCAAAAACTATGCCGCTCAACAGCACATTTATCCAACTAAACGTAGAGCGAAAAAAATTATAAATGACAGCGCCATAAATAAGGCCTGCGAGAAGCGAAGTAATAAATAAAACCAACATTATTATGCCCCCTCATTTACTACAGCGTAACTGCTATTTTTCTTCATGGATAATCTGTCTTGCACAAAATCATAAATTTGCTGCATAAGAGCAAACATAAGAATAGTAGCGATTGTATAATGCCCAATTGCAAGAAGTTCTGGCTCAGCGGCCCGCCATGAAAAGCGCGCCCAAGCCGCCAAGCATTGTAAAAGCAGGATAAGAACAAAAAAACGCCATTTCTTGTCAAGGCAAACCACAAGCATTAAAAAAGTTGATAAAAGATTCAGACCTATAATAAACGTATAATATATTACCGTCTCAAGTAAAGAAAGTAAGGCGTCCCTATCAAGACTAAAAGCCCCTTGTAGGATTTTCACAGTTTCTGGTAGAGATGTAAGCAGTACAAGCCCTATAGCAGCCCCCCAAATCCCCATTCCCACGCCCAGTCCTGCCTCTACACCATTGCCATTATCTTCTGCCACCCAATGAGAGAGCAAAAAAAAACTGCATAATCGCCATGCCTATAGGGAATAGACCAACAGCAAAAACAATATTAGGCGTACTATAAGCAGAAAAATCTAAAATCAAACTGCCTATCATACGCATAAAGCCGTATAGAAAAAAAATAAAAAGCACATAACAACCAGCGCTTGACCCAATAATCGCCTTCGTGCCTTTAAACGTTTTAACCAAAGAGAGTAACCAGCGGTACCCCAATATAAGCGAAAGCGCCAAAACATAATAAGGAAAATAACTCGTAGCGCCATAAACATAAAGAAAAACAAGACACAAAACAACGAGCAAGAAAACCAAATGTTCAACCAATGTTTTTTTCTTCATCAAAGGAAAAATAATCAGCACCAGACAAAAAACGGCGCCGATAACAGATAATGTCAATTTGTCAAGCATTATTGCAAGCCTCAAAAATAGAATTTATTAATTGCATAGCCTGAAGAAATGTCAAACATAAACAAAAGACCAACCGCAAAATGAATTACAAAAGGCAGATAGAAATAGACCTTGCGCTTATCTTGGAAACCAAGATACATAAAACGCGTATTTACAACATGCATCAATACAATCATGCCCGCGGCAATAAGATGGCTGATCGCTTGTGGACAAGATTCAAATGCGACATAGCCCACCATTTGTGGCGCCCTATCAACACGGTAATTCAAGTAAAGAAAAAGAGCTGGGAGGGTCTTATAGCATAAGTCTAGAACACCCCAAGCCCAGCCCGAAATAAAGGACCTCACGCGCAGCTAATTCTGGCTTATATACGCGAAGCAACCACAAACGCAAAAGCTCCGCAGTTAAAACTGATATCAAAAGGATAAAAAAGGGATAGTTTGCAGCAACCAAACTCATGTAATGCACCACCTGCTGCTGGCTATTATTAGCAGCAGACAAAGCAGGCAATGGCAACAAAGAACTCAAATATATAAAACCTGCCCCAATACACAAGGTAGCAACTGCACCACAGAACCCAAGAACTAAATATTTATATAAGTAGTGCTCGTGCAGAATTAAAAGAATGCCAAGATAACATACCAAAAGCAAAGATAAGTCTGGAAGCCCACTTTCACTATGTGGATAAGCGAAGATGATAGCGCAGGAAAGGCCAGCTAGCCCCCCCAAAAAAATGACACGCTCGCCCAACAAGCCATTGTTTTTAAGGAGACAAGGGCTGGAACTTATCCCAAAACTAAGCAACATTCCAAAAATTAAGTCAGACATATAATTTCCTTAAAGCGCCTTGCCCTCCCAAGCATACCAAGATATTATTGCGGGAGAAAAACTCCCTGCTAAGAGGCTGATAGTGTACCTCTTAGCAAGGCCTTTACCTTGTTAAAAAAGCCAGGTCAAACAACAATTTCACTACTTAGAGCGAACACAATCCCAACCAGCTTTAACAACACCCGCGGCTGCGCCACGGGACCCCGCCTACTATTGCTCCAGAAACTGCCTCTCCTGGGTTGGCTGCTCTAGGCTTTAGGATAACCCAAAGAACTATAGCCTCCTGTCTTCTCACTCAGTTTTCTTTTTAAACGGGTTAATCACGCTAAGCTTCACATTCTTTGATTTAATGTAACGCGCGTACACATAAACAACAAACATCAAACAAATCCAATTTCTAACCATTCCATAGTCATCATCTGTATGAACAAACGCTACATAATAAGAAACAAAGAGGCTAAAAAACAGCTCTGCAAAAACATCAAGGACCAACCAATAATATTTCTTTGTAGTAACAAAGAGAACCATCAAAAATGTCACAAAAACTTGGCCCGTTAGAATAGCAAAACCAAACACCGCGTAATCAAACATTTTTTTCACTGCCTCCCTGTTTGCAAAACCTATCTGTTGATAGATTTCTCGAAGGTCTGATAAAAGCAGTGATGACACAAAAAAGACGCCTATGGCAAACCCACAGCCAATGCAAATGCTTAAATCTAGCACTGACATAGATTTTTCCTTCAAAGCTTTAGCAATTAGGACATAGCGAGCCCCCCCTATCATCAACGGAATAATGAAAAGCAGATAAATATAGCTCGAAAGCTGCAGATCAAAAAAATCTAACAGAACGTCATCACTCATAACAATAAAACCAGCTGCGATGAAAAAAATGGGGCAACTTGCGATAATGGACAAACTAAAGCATTTTATATTGTTTACTATATTGGGTATAAATTCAATGCAAAAAGAAAGAAAGAACATAATTATAGCAACATGAGAAGATGTTATCGGCACACCGACTATATACTCAAAATACTCAAAGGCATAAATGAGAGGAGGAACAACCAATGCCGCCACTATGAATGTAACCGTGTTCTCCCTGCCTAACATGCTTTTTCCATTAATAGCAATAGTTTTTAAGAATAGATACAACATGCCAAACCACAGACAAAAATAAACGAGCACTATACTAAATTCGCCCATAGCTCCTCCTGTGCAATATTTCAAACATAAAGGTGGCACCTTTTACAGTACCACCGTTCTAGGCTTTAGGATAACCCAAAGAACTACATCAAAAGTGCATCAACATCCCACCACCTGAATTAGCAATAGATTGACCCAAAAACTGTGTGCCACACTGGGCAGCAGCCACACCATAACCAGCATAACCGCCTATGGTGTCTCCGAAATTATCGCCTACAATTTGCCCAAAGCTTGCTGAGTCCATGGTAGTAACAGGATTACGCGATGCCGCTGCTCCTATGAAAAGACCACTCGCAAGGCCAACCTTACCACCATACTTGCTACCAAACGCAGTACCAGAGTTATATTTGCTACTAAAATTATCGGCACTGCAATAATCGTGCGAACCACTTGAACTTCCCATTTATTTTCCCCAATTTATTGTATAAATAAATCCCCCAAGGTTACTTATGTCCCCGCGCCAGAATGGCTTACCCATAATTAACCACCGAAACACCCCTGGAGATATGAATGCACTTTCATGCAAGTTCATATTTATAATATATAGTTGACAAAATTAAGGGTATTGTGTCAAAAATATGGCATATTTTAGTAAATTTATGCTTACTTATTTTATGTGTTTAAACTTAATGGTTTATATTATGAGCAATAATAATGAAAGTAAAATAGGATTCTCTTGGTTTACAAAATATACTAAAAGTATATAAATATACTGATAGAGATATTTATTATTGCAATTGCAATCAGAATCATAGATTTAGTTAACCCGTTTATATTTCAAGCGATTATTGATCTTATCATTCCGTTTTGGGCAAAATTTGAGAAAAATCATCCGCGCAAGGTCTCTGCTCCGTGACGGCTCACACGCAAAAAAGCCCGCCAAGCACGGCTTTTTAACCGCCTCACAAAACGCCAAAAATAAGAATTAGAAAAGTTGTAACAAGACAAATGGTACGGTTGGTGGGATTTGAACCTACGACCTCTGGTGCCACAAACCAGCGCTCTAACCAACTGAGCTACAACCGCATAAAAAGCAAATGTATCATAACTGTTCACGATTTCGTAAACATTTATTCTTTGCTTATGAGACATAAGGAAGATCAACAAAGTTTGCAAGCCCCTTTAAAAAAATCTCTCAATTTTTTGTGAAGAAAAAAGCGTTTTTTACAAAGGAAATTTTGCCCACTGCTCAAGACTATGATCACGATAGCCTTTTATGTTATCAACGCCATCTTGTTGCATCATCTGCAAAATCTCTTGCAGAATAGTTATGACAAGATTTGGACCTTCATAAACCATCCCACTGTATAATTGAATCAAATCTGCACCAGCTTTTACTTTTTCCAAAGCAGTTTGTGCGTCCTTTACACCGCCAACACCAATAATTGCAATCTCCTTCCCTAATTTTTTACGCATTTTTGCAAGCACAATAGTAGAACGCTCAAAAAGTGGACGTCCAGAAAGCCCACCCTCTTCATTACTGAGGTGACTATTGCTAAGACCTTGGCGTGCAAGAGTCGTATTGGAAACAATCAGTCCATTAAAATCAGAAAGTTTTATTTCTTCAGCAACATCATCTAATTCTTTCTCTGATAAATCGGGGGCAATTTTTAAAAAAATAGGAATGGAGAATCCATGCTTGTTCTCTTGCTCATTTCGCGCTTGCGAAACTGCACTCAACAAAAGATGCAAACTGTCACGGACCTGTAAATCACGTAAACCTGGTGTATTAGGAGAAGAAATATTAACCGTAAAATAATCAGCAACATCATAAAAATGAGCAATACCAACAGTATAATCATCAATCTTATCGACCGTATCCTTATTGGCTCCAATGTTGACTCCTACAACACCAGTTTTTTTACGCGCACGCAATCTGTTGTAAACAACTTGATGTCCATCATTATTAAAACCCATTCTATTAATAATCGCTTCATCTTCTTTTAAACGAAAAAGCCGTGGTTTAGGATTTCCAATCTGAGGCTTTGGTGTCACTGTCCCAATTTCAGTAAAACCAAATCCTAACCGAAAAATACCATCTACAACCTCTGCATTTTTATCAAACCCCGCTGCAAGACCAATAAAATTTTCAAACTCAAGCCCAGCAACAGTTACACACAAACGTTTATCGATAACCTTTTGACAGCCATTTAATCCACTTTTCAGCCCGAGAATCGCTAAACCGTGTGCTTGCTCTGGATCCAACATAAATAAGGCAGAACGGCCAATACAACGAAAAAAACTCATCAATCCTTCTCCACAACATAAAAATGATCCATCGCACCTCACCTATATCTTTTAACATAAAAGATTACCAATCAAAGAGAGCATATTATCCAAATAATATTCCTCTTCTAAAAGAAAACTTATCACATAATAGCCATACATGTTTATATTGATGTATACTGTGTAAAAAACTTTTTATTCTAAAAAAATGTTTCTCTTTTTCGACATTTTTTAAAGATTAAAATATGAATCCTAATCTTATAAAATGCAGCATGAATTGAAACATCAAAGGCTCTTCACCATAGTCATGGTTTTGTAACGTCTCATGCAAGCAAGCTCATAATTCTCTTAAAAATGCAGGCAAATTATCTCTATTCCCAAAGTTCCTTTGTGTAATATTGTTTTCAATAGAAACAAAGCTTGTTCTATAAAGCTATTTTTTCCTAGCATTTATAGGATACATGGTTCATGAAATCATCTAAATTCATACTATTGTTGCACCATTTATGAGCAACAGAATGTTCAATCAATTTGTACTCTATTGATAATCTGCGTTGTTTCCTTTGCCATTTCTGATGCGTTAAATACAATTCTGCATCTATTAAGTGCTCTGTCTAACATATGTTTCAAGTAATGACAGTTGATCATTGAACTCACACATCATACCAACGACTTTCAAACCAAAATGATCTTGCAAACCCTATAGCTCTGCTATTTATAAACTGATACAATCTTCCAGCAGATGAAATGTGTTTCTTCCATCGGAATTATCGCCATTTTAGCTCATGCAACCCAATACAAATAGCTTTTAGATAAGCCATAATGCCCTCCTAATTGCTATTATCGCTTGCTGAATTAAGAGGAATTAAATTATAAGTTTTACTTCTGTCTCATTTATCTATTTCTTCTATCAGCGCTGAAATATATTTTTTATTCCTAAATTTTCTTTTTATAATAAAATGTTATGCCAATATATGTGCTTCATTTACAATATATGTGCTTCATTTATATGTACTTCATTTGAGAAGCTTTCTGATAGCTCAGCTTTCAACACTGCCCATTTTGTGGTATTGTGTAAAAATCTCTCTTTTTAATGTTAAAATAAAAATCTTGAGGCAATTATATAAATTAAGCTACAGTTTTCTACTTTCTGTTGAAAAAGCAGATATAGTTTTTATCAAAAAAGCTTTTTTCTAGGAAATATTCTATGTACATTCAAATAGAGCCCTAAAGCTCTTTATTAAACCTTATAAAGTTCTTTGAAAATAATATTAATATCGTAATATAATCCTAAAAATAAAATCTGCCCTTTCCTTTTTCATCAAAAGCGGTAAGTAAATTACCGTATATCGCTTATATAAAGGGGAAAACGCAATGCTTAAAGAATTCAAAGAATTTGCCCTAAAAGGTAATATGATTGATCTTGCTATCGGTGTGATTATAGGGGGTGCTTTTGGTAGCTTGGTCAACTCAATTGTCAATGATATTTTTATGCCAATCATTGGGCTGATTACGGGTGGAATTGATTTTTCTAATATGTTTATTCAACTTGCTGGCGAAAAACAAGCAACATTGAGTGCCGCCAAAGCAGCTGGAGCAACCATTAGCTATGGACACTTTATTACTTTACTTATCAATTTTCTCATTATTGCTTGGGTTCTTTTTTTATTCGTTAAAGCTATGAATAAAATCCGTAGAAAAGAAGAAGAAAGCCCCAAAAAAACGTCTTCAGAAGAACAACTTTTAACAGAAATTAGAGATCTTTTGGCTAAGAAAAAATAATTTTATGCAAGATTTACATCATGGAACACGAGGAAAAAACATTTCCACAGTTGTTCCATGATTGGGTTTTGAGAACAGTAAAAATTGTCCCCCTCTTTCTTCCACCATTGCTTTACACATTGGAAGGCCTAAACCTGTTCCCATAAAAGCGCTATCACCAGATCGGCCATCTTTGCGCTCTACTTGACCATAAGGTTGCAGTGCCTGTATAATTTCTTCTTCGTTCATCCCTATACCATTATCACTCACTGAAATTTTTACACGTTCTTTTCTATAAGAAACGTGAACAATAATCTGTCCACCCAAAGGTGTAAAACGAATAGCATTGGAAAGAAGATTCCATATAATCTGGCGAAACACTTGTTGTGATACAGGAATAAATGGAACGTGAGGTGGAGCAACAATACGCATGATAATGCCGTTCTGATTGGCTTGAGTTTCAAGAAAAGCTATCGTTGCACGTAAACAAGATATTACATCAAATGTTTCATAAGTAAGGGAAGAATCAATCTGATTATCGGAACCAGAATAATTTATCTTCGAGCACTCTAGTAATTGATTAATCAGCAATAATATATGTTTTCCAGAGGAAATAATATCGCGTAAATATCCATGATAGCGCTCATTTTCTATCGAACCAAAACGGCCTTCTCTCATAATTTCTGCAAAACCAATAAGAGCATTCAAAGGTGTTCGTATTTCATGAACAACTCCAACGATTTTATCCTCTTCTGCTTTTTTTTCTCCTGATGGAACTGTTTGTGTCCTATCACGCAACATAACAGCATAATTGCCTTGCTTTGCCAAAAATACAATCGTTATCAAAACGGTTATATTTTTATGATTTTTTGTCATTAAATCAGCGGTTTCACTGCGATTTAAAACCTGATTTTTTCCCTCCATACGGATTGATTTAAAATATTTTTCAACCAAAAGTCGGCTTTGCAAAGTAAATAATGAAGAGAATAGCTGTCCTCGTAGTTCATTTATTTCATAACCCATTAATGCTAAAGCTGCCCTACTCGCCGATTGAATAAAGCCCTCTTCATCCAACCATAAAACACCATCTGTTGCTGTATCCAACAATGATAAAACTGCAGCGGGCTCTTTTACGAGAGCTTGTTCTATAGCATTTACCGACAATGTTTGTGCATATGGTAACTGAATAGCTGTTTCTTCAACTAAATTTTCTTCTTTTACCGATGAATTCAATTCATCACGCAATTGCTCTGCAATTTCACGAAAAGCTGAGCGTTCTATCTCCGTAAGACATAGCATTTCTGTTTCTAGCTTTTCATTTCTTTTTTCTTGGACTTTTTTTTGTATTTTTAAAACACCAAAGCCACGAAACCCCTTAAGCTGCTTTGTAACATCAAAAATTGGCAAAGCCGACAATTCAACATCAAGCCATTGTAAGCAACCATCAATAGGCCATTGAACAATCTCTTTACTCCAAGGCATAGCCGCTTCAATAAAATGACTGAGAACCAGATATCGATCATCATTAAATTGATGAGCAAGCTCATGAAAACTACACCCTAAAATAGAAGAAGAGAGAGGACCAACAACTTCAGCTAGCTCTTTTGAGACTTCACAAAACAAACCATTGTGATCGATTTCCCACGTAAAAGGCCGTGGCAAAAGCTCTGGTGTAAAACGAAAAGCTTCTTGCTGACATTTTAATTCATTTGTATTTAACTTTAACTCATCTGCTTTTAATGGCATAACTAAAACTAAAAAGTGTTGGATTTACTCTCAAATGAATAATGCTAATTTGTTTACAATTATCTGTTCTGGTTATAATAACTTGATATCTCATATCAATTGTCTGTAGCAAAATTTTGACTGTTTCATCAACAAAACAAGAATAAAAAGAAGCTTCCAGCTCTGGTTGCTCATTCACCCATTATTGTAATAAATCTTGTTACAATAATGATAACATCTCCCTCGCATAAATAGTACTCAAAAAGAATACACTTATTTTACGCATTCATGCGCCTGTTTTGAAAAAATAACTCCCAAGATCCCCAAGCTTATTTTACGACAGCATCCGTAAATGGTGTAATGTAAAGGTCCCTATAGAGGATATCAAGGCATTGTGCATTACCATTTTTATGCTTATAAAAGAGCTGGTTAGCACCATCATTATACTAATTTCAGCCCCTAATGTCACCAATAGTTCTTAGCATTTGAAGGCATTCATAAGCAGCATTTTTAACTTTTTTACTCCTACATTATTATGATACGCAAGGAAATGGTTTTAATTGTTTCAACAGAAACAGATTTGAAATGAGAAAATCTTACAATGTTTGAGACTTTTATTCACTGTGAATAATGATAAATTACTATCAATCAATATACTGCATTATAAAAATCTCTTTTTCAAATAAAGCTTCTCGTAAGAACACCTTTCTTGAGCCAATAATATCAAATGATAATAAATTCAGCGTAGCGCTTTAAAGTACCCCATGCAACAGAACTTGCATATTGGGCATTTTTTTATGATGCTCTCAATAATCTTCCAAAGATCTTTCTTTCATTAGAATCGCTACAAAAGAAAAAAAATATGCCACCGCACTATTTTATTAAAAAATTCTCTGTAGAAAAGAGAACACAAATCATATGTCCTCATATAAAGATTTGTTTAATTTCTTTATATTCCATATCATTTAGAAATGTTAAAAATATCTCATAATCTCCTTTGATATCAGCTTGTTTACCTCGTCAGAAGTCTTAATACAAAAGATCGCTTTTTCTTTATTACTCTCCATTTAAATTTTTAATATTATATAAAAAAATAAAACAAGCACATTTAAATAATGACTGTCAAATATTTAAAAAATTGCATATTTTTAAATGTGTTTGTTTATTTTACTTCATTGAGTAAAATTTCACGTTTTCCAACATGATTAGCGGCTCCAACAATGCCTTTTTCTTCCATCCGCTCGACGAGAGAAGCTGCTTTATTATAGCCGATTGAAAGTCGGCGCTGAATATAAGATGTTGAACATTTTTTATCACGCATAACAATTTTTACAGCTTGGTTATAAAGTTCCTCACCCTCTTCATCAAAATTTTCTTCCTCAGAAATTCCAGCAGCTGAATCAGCAGAATTATCCTCTTTGTTATCGTCTTCATTATCTGTTACCGTTGCTAAATAATCAGGTTTACCTTGCATTTTTAGATGTGCAACGATGGATTCAACTTCTTCATCAGAAACAAAAGGTCCATGAACGCGCACAATGCGTCCACCACCTGCCATATGAAGCATATCCCCCTGACCTAAAAGTGTTTCAGCACCTTGTTCACCCAAGATCGTACGACTATCAATTTTTGATGTTACTTGAAAAGAAATGCGGGTAGGAAAGTTCGCTTTAATTGTACCTGTGATAACATCAACAGAAGGACGTTGCGTTGCCATAATAAGATGAATACCTGCCGCACGCGCCATTTGCGCTAAGCGCTGAATGGCATTCTCTATCTCTTTCCCTGCCACCATCATAAGATCAGCCATCTCATCAACAATCACAACAATATAAGGAAGCTGCGTGAGATCCATGGCTTCTTCATGATAAAGCATTTCCCCTGTTTCCTTATCAAAACCCGACTGAACAGTACACATGATCGTTTCGCCTTTTTGAGCTGCAAGTGCAACGCGTGCATTAAAACCATCAATATTACGCACACCCAACTTAGCCATTTTGCGATAACGCTCTTCCATTTCACGAACCGCCCATTTTAAAGCTGTTACTGCTTTTTTGGGATCTGTGACAACGGGTGTTAAAAGATGTGGAATGCCATCATAAACAGAGAGCTCTAACATTTTAGGATCAACCATGATCAAACGACACTGCTTTGGTGTCATACGATAAAGAATCGACAAAATCATTGTATTAATTGCAACAGACTTGCCTGATCCTGTTGTTCCTGCAACCAATAAATGAGGCATTTTTGCTAATTCTGCAATGACAGGTTCACCATTAATCCCTTTCCCCAAAGCAAGAGCAAGTTTAAATTCACTTTCACGAAAAGAACGTGTTTGGATTAATTCCCGTAAATAAACAGTTTCACGAACCGCATTGGGTAACTCAATCCCGATAACATTACGTCCAGGAATTACAGCAACGCGTGTAGAAATAGCAGACATAGAACGCGCAATATCATCAGAAAGATTAATAACGCGCGATGACTTTACACCCGCAGCGGGTTCAAATTCATACATTGTTACCACTGGCCCTGGATGAACATGGATAACTTCACCCTTAATGCCAAAATCTTCCAAAACACTTTCCAAAAGTCCAGCACCACGTTCCAATGTTTCTTGAGGAATCATCGTACCTTCGTGAAAAACAGGTTCCTGTAATAAGTTGATCGGAGGAAATTCATAAACATCACAGTCAATAGATTGAATATTTTGCATAAAAGCAGAATCATAATTACCTAATGGCATACGAGTAGATTGCAATGTTTTAGTTTTACTGTTTGCTTGCATCACAGAAAAATCTTTTGAATTCTTTGTGACGGCTTTGTTTATACAATCAACAGTATTATTGGCGACAATATTATTGGTATTTTCAGTCTCTATACTAACCCCTGCATCACTTAACGCCCCTGTATTACTTAACGTATGAGCAGAATCTTCAACAGAAAGCTTAGAATGACACTCTTTATTTGTATGCATTAAATCAGAAATTTTCTCAACACCTCGCATTCTTTCCGCTGGAGATTCTGATGTAATTGAATCATAGAGTTGTGGAAAGCGGTATTCAAGAACACGGTAAAGAGCAGTTATTGACTCATCAAAGGCTGTGGGGATATCAGGTGTGAGTTCATTTGTCGTATCAATTGATGTTCCATCCTCTTTTGAAGTTTGAGTCTCCACATGTTCAAATATCAAAGATTCACACTCAAAAAAAGCATCATCGGAAAGATGCAACGCAGGTTTTATTTTTTGTAGCACATTTTCCACTTGTAATTTATGTTCTTGTTTATCCTCCTCAAGTGGAATATTTGCTGACGGCATATGAATAGCTTGTCGTGATAACTGCTTCAAAACCGTTGAATGACAAACTGATGTTTTATTCTCTATTGATTGAGGATTAATGACTTTTTTTGTCGAAAGAATATTTGTTGTTTTCTTGTTACAACGTACAATACCTGTATCTGTAATTTTTTTTTGATCTTGCTTCGTAAAAATTTTAAACTGTTTTGCAAAAACTGGATCTGTTTCTATACGACGACGCAAAATCTCAACTTCTGGGGTTCTCGTGAAACGGACGTTTTTTCCGAGGGCAAATGCCTTTTTCCACACTTCCGGATAAGGAAATATCTCAGTAATCTTAACAGATAAATCTTCTCTTGATGCACCTTTTGTACCATCATCAGAAAAAGAAGACGTAGAAATAGATTTTGTTTTCGAATTATGCATGGCACCCAACAAATTTATAGCAATGAGAAAAATAACCTTTTCAAAAAGAATTCGTAGAAACTATCATACGAAGGTTAATAACCTTTTGCTGATGGTTACTTTTAAATGAAAAAAATAGTGCCATAATGCATATTCATAATCTGCCTTTTGCATATTTACGATATAAATTGCCTAGTTTATGGTGTCATAGAGCTCGTATTTCATTTGTTTTGAAGAAAACTTCATGATAAAAAAGCTTCAAGAAAATTGTCTATGCCTCTCTTTCTCTCCCTTTTCATAAAAGAAACTAGTTTCAATAATACAATAAGCATTGCTCTATTGAATTCTCCATGATCAATTATCACAATATAATCTAATTTCTCGCGTTTTTATAAGATTACCCTTGTTATCCTCGTTTAAAAAGGCTTAGACTAAGACAATCATAATTACATAAATACAAATAGAAAAAAGGGAGTGAATTATGTTTAATAAACGGAAATTTTATATCAATGGTCTATGGGATGAGCCAAGCACTCCTCACGATTTTGACGTCATTAATCCATCAACAGAGGAGACTTGTGCTGTCATTAGCCTTGGAAGTACAAAAGATGCCGATAAAGCAATTAATGCGGCTAAAGAAGCCTTTCAAAAATGGAAAACAACATCACCAAATGAGCGTCTTGGATTTGTTGAGAAAATTCTAGAGATCTACGAAAAACGTTCCAAAGACATGGCAAAAACCATTTCAATGGAAATGGGGGCACCAATTGATATGGCGCTTAATGCGCAAACTGCAACTGGCAGTTCCCATATTCGCAATTTTATCGAAGCTTATAAAGAGTTTTCGTTCCAAAAAACTTTAATAAAGGGAAATGAGCAAGCAATCCTTCACTACGATCCTATCGGCGTCGTAGGATTAATTACGCCATGGAATTGGCCCATGAATCAAGTAACTCTTAAAGTTATTCCTGCTCTCTTGGCTGGCTGTACCATGGTGTTAAAGCCCTCTGAAATTGCGCCTCTTTCTGCTATGCTTTTTGCTGAATTTTTAGATGAAGCCGCACTTCCAGCCGGTGTTTTTAATTTAATCAATGGTGATGGTGCAACTGTCGGCTCTTACCTCTCTGCACATCCAGATTTAGAAATGATCAGCTTTACTGGTTCAACTAGAGCAGGAAAAGATATTTCTAAAAATGCCAGCGCTACTTTAAAAAGAGTCTGTCTGGAACTTGGGGGAAAAGGAGCGAATATTATCTTTGCTGATGCCGACTCAGATGCTGTTCAACGTGGTGCACGACATTGCTTTTATAATAGTGGACAAAGTTGTAATGCACCAACTCGTATGCTTGTGGAACAGAGCATCTATGACAAAGCCGTGAAAATAGCCAAAGATATTGCAGAAACAACAAAAGTAGGACCAAACTGCCAAGAAGGAAATCATATTGGGCCCATTGTTTCAAAAAAACAATATGATAAAATTCAAGATCTTATCCAATCGGGAATTGATGAAGGTGCAACTCTTGTTGCAGGCGGGACTGGTTTACCAAACGGAATGGAACGCGGTTATTATGTCCGTCCAACAGTCTTTGCTGATGTAAAACCTCATATGCGTATTTTTAAAGAAGAAATCTTTGGTCCAGTTCTCTCGATTCTTTCTTTTAGTACAGAAGAAGAAGCCGTCGCTTTAGCGAATGAGACTGAGTATGGTCTTACAAACTATATTCAATCGCAAGATCGCAACAAATGTCGTCGTATTGCGGCACAAGTACGCTCTGGTATGGTAGAAGTTAATGGACATGGATTACCCAGTGGAAGCTACTTTGGAGGTGTAAAATTTTCTGGGCGCGCTCGTGAAGGAGGACATTGGGGAATTAAAGAATTTCTCGATAGTAAAGCAATTTCGTACTGGTAAAATCTTATTAAAAACTTAATAGGAATCGTATGGTAATACAGAAAATAACGGATGAAGGTGCTCTTGGGCAACGTCTTGATCAGTGGCTCGCAAAACAATATCATGACGTGCTCTCACGTTCGCGTTTGCAAACCCTCATCCGTGAAGGCTGTCTTAAAATTGATGGTCAATTCATAAAGGAACCAAAAACAAAATTAAAACCTAACCAAATAATTGAATTGGAAATGCCGGACCTTCGTGATGCAGAACCTAGCGCTGAAGCCATTGCATTGGACATTCTTTTTGAAGATGATCATATCATTGTTATTAACAAACCAGCTGGTCTTGTTGTTCATCCTGGGAATGGAAATTGGACCGGTACATTGGTTAATGCCCTTATTTACCACTGTGGGAATAGTTTATCTGGTATAGGTGGTGTTAAACGCCCTGGCATTGTCCATCGTCTTGATAAAAATACAAGCGGTGTTATGGTTGTTGCAAAAAATGATCTAGCTCATAAAAGTCTCAGTGCTCAATTTTCTGATCATGGACGTACCTGCGCATTAGATCGACGCTACCATGCCTTGATTTGGGGAACACCTCAGCGCAATGTCTGGACAATTGATGCATCACTTGGCCGTTCGCCCCATAACCGGACAAAGCAAGCTGTCATCCATAACCAAAACCCTTATGCTCGTCATGCTGTTACACATGTTTCTCTGCTTGAAAAATATGGCTCTCATGCAGACTCAACATCTTTTGCTAGCCTTCTGGAATGTCGCTTAGAAACTGGACGCACCCATCAAATCCGTGTTCATATGACTCATATGGGGCATCCACTCATAGGCGATACAGTTTATGGAAACGCTTTTAAAACAAAATCAAACACATTCAACCCCACTATTAGAAATGCAATCGATCAATTCAACCGACATGCACTCCATGCTGCAAGTCTTACTTTTGAACATCCTTCTACCGGTAAAGTTATGTCGTTTTCCGCACCACTGCCTCAAGATATGGCTAAACTTATTAAGCTTTTTAAAAAAATGAATTGAAACTTTTCCCCTTCTCAAGATTTCACAATAAAATATCTTTTTTTGAACAAAATTGAAAAATATGCTAGAGTGAGGTTATGAGGATAGTTAGCTATCTAAAACATAGAATTTGCCTTATCAGGGAATTCAGATGAAAGGAGGGTGCTATATGGCCCATATGAATTTATTATCAGTAATGACAGGTGATGGTGGTTTAAACCGTTACTTGGAAGAAGTGCGTCGTTTTCCAATGCTTGAGCCAAAAGAAGAATATATGTTAGCTCAGCGTTACCGTGAGCATAATGATCTAAAAGCTGCGCATAGGCTAGTAACCAGCCATTTGCGTCTCGTAGCTAAAATCGCGATGGGATATCGGGGCTACGGACTTCCCATTGGGGAAGTCATTTCAGAAGGCAATGTTGGACTCATGCAAGCTGTTAAACGTTTCGAACCAGAGCGGGGTTTTCGTCTTGCAACCTATGCAATATGGTGGATTAAAGCGTCAATCCAAGAATATGTATTGCGCTCTTGGAGTTTGGTGAAAATGGGGACAACAGCTAATCAAAAGCGCTTGTTTTTCAACCTTCGTAAGTTAAAAAGTAAACTTCAAGCACTTGATAGTGGCGATCTCAATGCAGAACAAGTGAAAGAAATTGCAACCCAGTTGAATGTCACAGAAGATGAAGTTGTATCAATGAATCGTAGGCTTGGTGGTGACACTTCACTCAACGCACCAATTCGGACAAAAGAAGGAGAAAACAGCGAGTTACAAGATTGGTTGGTGGATGAATCTAACGATCAAGAACAAATTTTAATTGAAAAAAGTGAATTAGAAAATCGCCGTTCCATGCTCATAAATGCCATGGACAATCTCAATGAACGCGAAAAACGTATATTCAAAGCGCGTCGTTTAAATGATGTACCACTAACCCTAGAAGAACTCTCTGGTGAATTTAATATTAGTCGAGAACGAGTAAGACAAATTGAAATGCGTGCATTTGAAAAAGTACAAAACTCTATCAAAGATTCTACTTTATCTCAAAGTCAAGTGTAAAACCTAGAGTTAAGTATAAAGCCAATGGTTTGCACATTCTTTAAATGTGAAAATGAAAAAAAGCATGCCTTGGCTTTATACTTGTAAATTAGTCTATCGAATTCTTTACGTTATTGATATGTAAAGATTTAGTGAGTGTATTTGGTATATAATTGATAAAGACGGTCGTGGAAAATTCTTCACAGCCGTTTATTTTTTTGCATCTATGTTTTATTTTTTTGACCAAGAACTGTTAACTTATCTTGTTGTGCAAGCCATTGTCCAATAACTTCATTAAAAATAGACTTACCTGTTGGTCCTTTTGCAAAGGTTAATTCACTTATACGCCCATTTTTATCCGTTAACACCAAACGCATCCAATCTAATTCTCGCATCAATTGTAAATTTCGATCAAGAAATGGATGATTACCACTCAATGCGACAAGAAAAAAGTCATCGTTAATCTTTGCAGCAATGGTTCTTGTTAAAGCCTGTCCAATGGATTGTTCACTTGCTTTAAAGGTTAATGCTTGAACATTGCTTATAGCTTTACCTGAAAATTTATCCGAAAGAATAAAAATAAGGTCCATAATATATGAAGCAGGAAATGACTGATCGGTATTACGACGTAAAATTAACCGCAATGATATCCCTTCATCAGGAATTGTTATATCACCTTGTATAGTTGTTTCTTCTGGAGACCCCTTCACTTGAGACTCTTTTATAAGCGTCCAGCGAGCACTTCCCGTTGCTATCTTTTCTGCATCATAATTTGTACGTGCTTGATAGAAAACAGCTTCACCTGATTTTTCAAGCGATTGCAAATTGCTATCAACAACTGTTGAGAGTACTTCTTCATCCGAAGAATCTATCGCTTGTTTTAAACCAACATCAATTTCACTTCCATCCTCTAATAAGCGTTGTGTTAACTTTCTCTTAATTGGAAATGCCTTTGGTACTCTGTGAGAAGCTTGAAGATTTTCTTCTAAAAACTGATAATCATTTGATACAAATACACGCTCACCAACAAAAAAAATACCAACAATTAAAACAACAAAACTAACAACAAAAACAGCACTTATCACAATACGCCTTTGCACTAACGATTTATTAGCACGACGTAAAGCCTGAGAAAAAATGTGCGAAACAATATGCGGATTATCTTCCTGCGAAGGAGAAATCTTTAACACACTGCTATTAACATGCTGAGAAGGCACATCAGCCTCCATATTAACAGGCTCTGCATCTGGTATATCTGATACACAAAGCTCAACAAATACCTTGTTATCCTTTGAACGTGTAACAAAATCCTGCTTTCTTTTTATGTTTACCTCTGACAATTCATTATTCTTTGGTAATATAGTTTTTTTTGTAACTTTCTTATCTTCATTTATATTTGTGGGATTCCACCCAATAACTGAAGAAAGCCGTTTCTTTTCAACTGCTAAATATTCTCCTTCAACAGTTGCAATAGAACTTTGAAGAATCTTTCTTTGTTTATCCGCTATTGCTTGTGGTATTTTTGCTGTTACAAATTGATGTTCTAGTGTTTCGGTAGCCCGCTTATAAATCCGCTTACGCACTTGTGGTGTAATATTATTTTGTGCATTAATTGTCTTTTTTAAGATTCCAACGAAATCTACCATTTCCTCTATAATCTCTCTTAAACTGAGAAAAAATCAATAGTAAAGCCAAAAAACTTTATTTTAGCCTTCTAAATTGGTTGCCATTTAATATTGGTACAACATAATGTAAAATGAATATGAAAAATAAACAATGCTATTTTGCACCTTTCTCTTACGTGCTCTTAAAGACTTTTTTTGTAAAAAGATACAAAAATGAACAGAGAACATATATAGAAATCTAAAAACAATAATCAATTAACAAAGGGATCCGTAATAAGAATAGTATCTTCACGCTCTGGACTTGTGGATAATAAAGCCACTTTTGTATTAATCAGTTCTTCAATATAGCGTATATATTTAATAGCCTGCACTGGTAAATCTTCCCACCTCAATGCATGTGCTGTTTCTTTCTTCCAACCTTCTAATGTTGCATAAATAGGCTTCACCCGATCCTGAGCTCCCATGGAAGAAGGTAAATAATCAATCCTTTTACCATCAAGCTCATAACCAATACAAATTTTTATTTCATCCAAACCATCTAAAACATCAAGTTTTGTCAATGCTATACCTTGAACACCGCAAATTGTTACCATCTGACGTACTAAGACAGCATCAAACCAACCACATCGACGCTTTCGACCCGTTACAACACCAAATTCATGTCCACGCACTCCCAGAGATTCACCAATATCATTTATCTGCTCTGTCGGGAACGGCCCTTCTCCAACGCGTGTAGTATAAGCTTTTGCAATACCCAAAACATAATGGATTGCATCAGGTCCCATCCCCGAACCTGTACATGCTTGCCCAGCAACTGTATTAGATGACGTTACATAAGGATAAGTTCCAAAATCATTATCTAATAAAGCACCTTGCGCACCTTCAAAAAGAATGTGTTTACCTCCTCGATAACCTTCATCTAAAAGACGCCACGTACAATCCATAAAGGGCAAAATTTTATCCGCAACTTGCATCAATTCATCATAAAGCGCTTGAGAATCAATCTCTGCAACACCCATCCCACGACGCAAAGCATTATGATGCCTCAAAAGCCGCTCAATCTTAGCCATAAGTGTATCTTTTTCTGCTAAATCCATCACTCGGATAGCACGACGTCCCACCTTATCTTCATAAGCCGGTCCAATACCGCGCTTTGTTGTACCAATCTTTAAACCAGATAAACCGCTTTCTCGAATTGCATCAAGATCACGATGCAACGAAAGAATCAAAGGAGCATTTTCAGCAATACGCAAAATTTCTGGTGTGATTTTTACACCCTGATTACATAGTTTTTTTACTTCTGCAACAAAATGATGAGGGTCAACAACAACACCATTACCAATAATTGATAACTTGCCACGCACTAAACCAGACGGTAAAAGTGATAATTTATAACTGACTCCATCAACAACCAATGTGTGGCCAGCATTATGCCCCCCCTGATATCTCACCACGATATCTGCTCGCTCAGACAACCAATCTACAATTTTACCTTTGCCTTCATCACCCCATTGTGTACCGACAACAACTACATTGGCCATAACTTTCTCCGTCGTGTTTGGTCAAAAAAACCAGCATTCAAAAACAAACACTTCTTTATAACGAAACCTTAGAGCAAGTGCGACTCTTCATTTCAGATTTTTCTCAATCTTCAAGTGATTAAATTTTCAAATTTATGATAATAAAGATAAGCAAATACCAAAATATTTTAAATCTGTCATTTTTGCTACAAAAAGTAAAAAAATAGAGATTTTAATTTGTGCGTATCCAACACCTGACAGAGCATTTATTCCTCCTCTTAATCTTTTACAATTCATGTTAATCTTTTACAATTCATGTAATATTTAGAGGCTGTTTGTCTGATACAAGAATACGAAAGATCATCATAATCTCTCGTATCCTTTTTCTGTTTAAAAACACCCTGTGAAAATCACCAGTAATTATTTAAAGCTGTGCTTTTTCAACTTGGAACGCCCACTCAAGCCATTGTGTTAAAATTTCAAGATCGGAAGCCTCAATTGTTATACCCGCCCAAATTCGAAGACCAGGAGGAGCATCGCGATACGAACCGATATCATAAGCAACCCCTTCCTCATCAAGACGCTTCACAACCGCTTTTATAAAAGATACTCGCTTTTCCGTATCCAAAGCAGTAATCACTGGATCCACAATATCTAAACAAATAGCGGTGTTAGAACGCACTTCAGGATCTTTTGCCAAATATTCTAACCATGGCGTTTTGCGAACAAAAGCATCAAGTACAGAAAAATTTTTCTCAACCCGTGCTCTTAATGCCGCTGCACCTCCTAGAGATTTTGCCCACTTCAACCCATCAAGGAAATCCTCAACACAAAGCATAGAAGGTGTATTGATGATCTTTCCTTTAAAAATATCTTCGTTCAATTTTCCATTTTTTGTCATATAGAAAAGTTGGGGCATAGGCCAAGCTGGAACATGATTCTCAAGCCTCTCAACAGCACGAGGACTTAAAATCACCATACCATGTGCAGCCTCGCCTCCCAAAACTTTCTGCCATGAAAAAGTAACAACATCTAATTTTGAAAAATCAAGATATTGCGCAAAAGCTGCCGATGTTGCATCACAAATGGTCAATCCAGCCCGCTTATGCGGAATGAAATCTGCATTAGGAATACGCACACCAGAAGTTGTCCCATTCCATGTAAAAACAACATCCCGATCAAAGTCAAGTTGTGTTAAATCTGGTATTTCACCATAAGGAGCTTCAAAACGACGCACATCAGAAAGCTTTAATTGCTCGACAACATCTTTATTCCACCCAAACCCAAAACTTTCCCACGCTGCCATATCAATGCCACGCTCACCTAATAGAGACCATAGAGCAGCCTCAACAGCACCGGTATCTGATCCTGGCATAATTCCTATACGATGATCAGAAGGAACCTCAAGAATCTCACGGGTTAAATTAACAACTTCAGCAAGTTTTAATTCTGCTTCTCTAGATCTATGTGAACGCCCAACTAATGCATTTTTAAGAACATCAAGAGTCCAACCAGGCCGTTTGCTACAAGGACCTGAAGAAAAATTAGTATTATTGGGACGATTACTTGGTTTTTGTAACATTATCATTATTTCTCCCCTTTTAGATGTTTTTCTTTCTTTATAAAGAAAAACAAATTATTATAAAGACTAATCAATAATCTTTTTAGAAAAAAGTCAAAAATATTGTCTATTATTGCGTATGCTTAAAATTCACGGAAACTTTATAAAAAATCTTTCTTAATCATGCCTCTCGATTGATTCTTTTAATTTTTTTTCGTATCATCACCACAATAAGACAGCATTCTAATAACAATACACTAAACTATCCAATATACCTATCAAATTTATTTTATGATAAAGATTCATTGATAACGCTCTAGAATAGGGAGATAAACTTATTAAAAAATCAATTATTTTTCTTTTGATGACTGGACAGAGAAAATTTTAATGTTATAACCGCAAACGCTTTATATTTTTTATGAAGCATGCCCAGATAGCTCAGTTGGTAGAGCAGCGGACTGAAAATCCGCGTGTCCGTGGTTCGAATCCGCGTCTGGGCACCACTTTTTGTGTTTAGCATATTGAAATATATAGATTTTTTCTTTAAATAGCCATTTTCAGACCACCTTTTAGACCACCTTCTACAGTTTATATAATTTTACCTAATTTGTTCTTATTTGCTCCTTATTTTTCTTTGGAGTGAAGGCTAAGATCTCTTTTTTTCTCCATCTCACTGCTCTCCCTAGCTTATATGGCTCCGGAAACAACCCCTGAAGCACCCAATTGCGAATCGTGGTTGTGGATACACTAAAAAACTTTGCACACTCACGTGTTATTACATATCCATCTCCATCATCAAATATCATC
>NZ_JBHIPC010000088.1:0-56322 GCF_042195765.1 Bartonella sp. AP3QHHD | reverse complement strand
GAGGTCTTCCCATGATCAACGTGACCAATCGTACCAATATTAACATGCGGTTTTGTTCGTTCAAACTTGCTCTTCGCCATTGCTATTAATCTCTTGTTTTATTCCCTAATTTTTATTAGCACCTAGGGACAGTTCTGCAAAACCTAAGTCTGACCAGACTGTAAACAGCCCAATCACCACAACTCTTAGACGGAAAATCCCACCAAATCTATAAATGGAATATCCTCCATCATACCTATTTGCCCAATCATCAACAACCATTTGGAGCGGGTAGCGGGAATCGAACCCGCATATTCAGCTTGGAAGGCTGCTGCTCTACCATTGAGCTATACCCGCATGACCCACGTACTAACTCTCCTTCGATGAATGGTGGAGGGGGTTGGATTCGAACCAACGTAGCATACGCAACGGATTTACAGTCCGCCCCC
Organism: Bartonella sp. AP3QHHD; assembly: GCF_042195765.1. Classification (NCBI taxonomy): domain Bacteria; kingdom Pseudomonadati; phylum Pseudomonadota; class Alphaproteobacteria; order Hyphomicrobiales; family Bartonellaceae; genus Bartonella; species Bartonella sp. AP3QHHD. Next base: position 55,894 of record NZ_JBHIPC010000088.1, on the reverse strand, counting down.
TTTAACCACTCGGGCACCCCTCCATTACACCGATAAAGTCGCGCAATGAGACATCACGACAACCATCTTGAATACCCATTCAATTCAATCTGATTGCGAAGTGGTTATGACGATTACTATTGTATCTGTCAACAGAATAAATACAATTCTGTACAAATTTCCTGCTCATAATTTTAAATTATAGATTTTTTCTCTCTATTTTTCTTATTAACACGTTATAAAGAAGCTATGAAAGAAAAAACATCACAAAATTCTCATTATGCTCGTTTGCGTCGCCGATATCGCGATACAAAAGGCTCTCCTTCTCGATCTTTTACACACCCAAAGAAGAAAGCTGCTTCTTTACAGCAAGAGATCATCCATCTTTATGGCATTCATTCTGTTCAGGCTGCTTTAGAAAACCCAAAAAGAATTTTAAAATGTCTTTACGTTACACAAAATGCCTTAAAACGATTAAATATATCCGAATCAGATTATCCTTGCTCTGTTACATTATGCACCCCCAAATATCTTGATTCGCTTGTTGGAAATGAGGCTGTTCATCAAGGTATTGTTTTGGAAACTCTCCCCCTCAAACCATGCAAACTGTCGGAACTAACCAATACTGATCTGGTCATTGTCATGGATCAAATTACCGATCCACATAATGTTGGTGCTATTATGCGCTCTGCAGTTGCATTGAAAGCTAAAGCACTTATTACAACTTGCCGTCACTCTCCCCACGAAAGCGGTGTTCTTGCGAAAGCGGCATCTGGAGCTCTGGAAATGATTCATTATATTACCGTACGAAACCTTGCTGAAGCTCTTCAAGAACTTCATCAAAAAGGTTTTACAAGCTTTGGTCTCGATTCAGAAGGTGACCAACCTCTAGAAACAGCATTAACAGGGAATAAAATTGCTCTTGTTTTAGGAGCAGAAGGTAAAGGTTTACGTAAAAAAACACGCGAAACCGTTTGCGCTTTAACACGCCTTGACATGCCTGGAAATATTAAATCATTAAATGTTTCAAATGCAGCAACAATAGCTCTTTATGTGGCACATCAATATCTTAGATTCTAGTTTTTAATTTTTTGTGAAACATCAAAAAAACCAACCAACAAAAAACCCGCAAAAAACCCGCCAATATGAGCTTCCCATGCTATTGAGATGCCATTTTCTTCAAACAAAATAGAAGAAATACCTATGATCAAATCAGTCGTCAGCCATACACTCATATAAACAAGAACCCCCTTAGAACACAGAGCTTTTTTGACAGATAATAAAGATCCCAAAAGTTTTTCGTTCTGCACATTGACAGCTAGATTACCACTAGGAAAACCGTAACGTGCAATAGCCCCCATCATTCCAGATACGGCACCTGACGCCCCAATAAGTGATATGGTACTTTCTTGATGAAATGTAAAATAAGTCAAAACAGAAATAACTGCCGTTAACACCCAAAAAATTAAAAAACGTAAAACACCAAAATGCCTTGCTAAAGGAGAGCCGAAAACCAAAAGCCAAACCATATTAAGAGCAACATGTTTAAAACTACTATGCATAAATGAATAACTCACCATGGTATAACAAAATGCTACAGGATCCCTCTTAAACAATGCTGGTATAAATGAAAAAAACTCAAGGCTTTCAACATAAACCTGATGAGAAAAAAAATACTGAGAAATGCAATAAAGACAAAAACAAAATGCTATCAAAACAACTATAATAAATGGAACATTCAATAAGGGTTCTTTAGGTTGTTTCGGCAATCGGGAAACATCATTATGTTGGTGACTAGAAACTTTCATTGTATGAAATCTCGTATTTTTTAGAAAATGGGTTATTCTTTATACAAAATAAATATACCATTCCCAGTGATGCAGAATCTTCTCAACGCCTCTTCGAAGCCCTTTTTTAAATTTTCAATAGCTCTACATGAAAACACGTGTATTTTATACAAAAGATTTTAAAAAGCATGGATATCAAGAATATGATTTACAAACTTAGTGGTATCCTGCTTACTTAAATGTGAAGTTACCATGCAATATACAAGAACTTACGAATAGACAAACTCACTTATGAGGTGGTGTATAATAAAAATATATAAACATTATTTTCTTACTAGAAATATATTGATTATTGCATTTTTTAACCAAGCTATACTTCGATTGATAAACTTTAAAGAATCTTAAATCTCAATTTTTCCATTAATATGTCCTGCATTACTTCTACGCTTTGAACGAAAAACGACATCTCTATGAGAAAAAATACCAATACAGCGTTCTCTAGATATACTAATTGGTGTTTCATGATGAATTACTTACTTGATAGTCTGTTTCCTTCATACATGCAAAAGCGTCAGTTCATCTCTTTAACAAATATAAACAAGCCTTTCATTTCAACCTTTAACAGATATAATTCAAGAACTGTCTCTTATGAAACACTGAAAAAATATGTTGATTCTAATGATGCATCTTTGAATTTAAACAGTTCATGACAGAATTTTTTATTCCTTTCTTAGACAGTCTTATTGATACATCCGCCACTTGTAACGTGCAAGAGAATAGTCCGGATTAATTCAATATAAAAAATTTAAATGAGGCAATCATAGGAATTTGAACCTTCCTATTAAGTTGCAAAATGATAAAGGACCATTATAAACCAATGAATTATAAATAGATAACACACTAATTATTGAAGAGGACGATCTTGAGAATTCTGTTTGCAATCCTTTAACCACACATCATAAATAGGATGCTCAACAGCGTTCAAACCAGGACTATCTGCAAACATCCATCCTGTAAAAATACGCCGTATTTTTTTATCTAATGTTACTTCATTGACTTCAATAAAACCAGTTGTACGCGTGGGTTCATCTTTAGAGCTCGTATAACACGCACGTGGTGTTACCTGTAATGCGCCGTACTGATAAATTTTACCAAGAGTAACTTCAAAACGTGTGGTCCGTCCCGTGATTTTGTCAAGACCTGCAAAAACAGCAATTCCATTGCTAATACGCTCAGCCCGCACCCCATTATTTAAGGATAAAAACACTAAAATTCCCATAAAAAAAATATATATAAAATGCCTCACCCCTAACAATAAAAAAAATCTCATCATATCAAAATCAATCGCACCTTAAAAAATAATTCTTTTCATAACATAGAGTCAAATAAGACAAAAATACACACGCACATTAAAACATGTTATTTTTTAGGTGACCACGCATCATAATCTTCATGCACACAAGAACGCTCTCCATTGGAGGTGATAGCCCCCTTTGGTCGATAGCTCTCACTTGTTCCTGTCATATTTGCAACATGAGGCTTTTCCCATTCATAAGGATGATAATCCTCTTGTGTTGGTGGACACTCACAGCGATGATGAATCCAGCCGTGCCAACCTGGTGGAATAGTAGAGGCCTCAGAATAGTCTTTATAGATAACCCAACGGTGCGGATAACCATCCTTATGAAGTCCTCCTTCATAATATATATTTCCAAATTGATCTTCCCCTATCCGCTTACCTTTGCGCCATGTGAAAAAACGCGTACCAATGGTATTGCCATTCCACCATGTGAAGATTTGCTTAAAAAAACGAGCCATCTGCTATTCCATTCATTTAGTGCGTTCATGAAATTAATCGTTGGAATAAAATTATTAACGATTGAAATTAGCGAAAAAGTTACTAGTAAATTCAACTACAATTCCAATTGATAGGTTAACGTGCTATCCTTTAATTTCAAGAAGATATCATATGTATGGCTTCTTCTCCACCCCATAAAATTTAATCTATGCCAAGTTTCATCTTAACCAATTCATTAACAGCTTGGGGATTTGCCTTACCACCTGTTGCTTTCATTACCTGTCCAACAAACCAACCAGCTAAAGCAGGTTTGTGCTTTGCTTGCGCAACTTTATCAGAATTATTGGCAACGATCTCATCAACAGCTCTTTCAATAGCCTTTGTATCCGTTACCTGCTTCATATTTCGTTCTTCTACAATTTGGCGTGCATCTCCCCCCTCATTCCAAATAATCTCAAAAAGATCTTTGGCAATTTTTCCAGAAATAACTCCTTCTTTTATAAGATCAATAATGCTTCCCAATTGATTTGGCGATACTGGTGACTCTTCAATCTCACGATTATCTTTATTTAAAGCCCCTAAAAGGTCGTTAATCACCCAATTGGCAACTATTTTTCCATCACGCCCACGCGCTACTTCTTCAAAATAATCAGCAATAGCCTTTTCTGTCACAAGAATGGAAGCATCATACACTGTCAATCCCATTTCCTTAACAAAACGTGCTTTTATAGCGTCAGGCAACTCTGGTAAGTCTGCTGCCAAAGCATCCACAAATGCTTGATCAAATTCTAACGGTAAAAGATCAGGATCAGGAAAATAACGATAGTCATGCGCTTCTTCCTTTGAGCGCATAGAGCGCGTTTCACCTTTAGCGGCATCAAAAAGCCGAGTCTCTTGATCTATGACGCCTCCATCTTCTAAAATTGCAATCTGACGACGCGCTTCATATTCAATTGCTTGACCAATAAAGCGAATAGAATTAACGTTTTTAATTTCACAGCGCGTTCCAAAATCTTCACCAGGACGACGAACAGATACATTGACATCTGCACGCATAGAACCTTCATCCATATTGCCATCGCAAGTGCCCAAATAACGAACAATCGTACGCAATTTTGTCATATAGGCTTTGGCTTCATCTGATGAGCGCATATCAGGCTTGGAAACAATTTCCATAAGAGCAACACCAGAACGATTCAGATCTACAAAAGACATTGTTGGATGTTGATCGTGCATCGATTTTCCAGCATCCTGTTCAAGATGCAACCTCTCAATTCCCACTTCAATATCCTCAAATTGTCCATTCGAATCTGGACCAACAGATATAATAATCTTTCCCTCTCCTACAATGGGATAGCGAAATTGAGAAATCTGATACCCCTGCGGTAAATCTGGATAAAAATAGTTTTTGCGATCAAAAACAGATTTTAAATTAATATGCGCCTTTAATCCTAACCCCATTCGAACCGCTTGACGAACACATTCTTGATTAAGAACAGGCAACATACCTGGCATGGCTGCATCAATAAGTGATACATGATTGTTCGGCTCTGCACCAAATTTGGTTGATGCTCCTGAAAAAAGTTTCGAATTTGATATGATTTGCGCATGAACTTCCATGCCAATGATGACTTCCCAATCACCTGTAACTCCAGAAATAAAACGCTTAGAATCAGGAGTACGCGTATCAATGATGCTCATTGCCAATCCACTACCAATTTTTTAAAATTCACTCATGGCTTATCTAAAACCATTCTCTCAGTGCAATCCTAGGATATAAATCTTACAACACAAGCCCGATTTTATCGGGCTTGTGTTGTTTGCATAAACATTAAGCTTTTTTAGGAGCCTTTTTCTTAGCTGTTTTTTTCTCTGTAGACGTTTCTTTCACTGCAGACTTTTTCTTTGCCGGCTTTTCTTCAGGGACATCTGATTCGTCATATTCTTTCATCAACTCTTCAACCGTCACTTCTTTATCTGTGACTTTTATCTGTGCTAATAAATGATCAATAACCTTTTCTTCAAAAATCGGAGCACGTAGATTTTCAACAGCTTCCGGAGTCTTACGGAAAAAATCCATAATCTCTTTCTCTTGTCCAGGATACTGTCGAACCTGATCAAAAACGGCTGCTTTTAGCTCATCTTCACTAACTTTAACACCAACCTTCATTCCAATTTCAGAAAGCACCAAACCAAGACGAACACGACGCTGCGCAAGGACACGATATTCCTCCCGTGCCTTTTCTTCTGTAATACCTTCATCTTCAAAACTGCGCCCAGCCTTTTTCAAATCATCATTAACCTGAGCCCATATATTGTTAAACTCAACCTCTAAAAGTTCTTCAGGAATCTCAAAATTATAATCAGCATCTAAAGCATCAAGAATTTGACGCTTAACTTTTTGACGTGTCACTGAACCATATTGGCTTTCAATCTGCCCACGAACGACCTCACGTAAGCGATCTAGAGACTCTAAACCAACTTTTTGCGCTGCTTCATCATCAATTTTTAATTCATCTGGTTTAAAGACAGCTTTGACAGTAATGTCAAACTCTGCTTCCCGTCCCGCCAAATGTGCCGCACTGTAATTATCAGGAAATTTAACAAAAATCGTTTTTACATCCCCAGCTTTCACACCAACCAATTGCTCTTCAAAACCAGGAATAAATTGTTTTGACCCAAGAATCAGTTGTGCATCACTATCTGCCCCGCCTTCAAATGGAATGCCTTCAAGCTTACCTTGATAATCTATAGTAATACGATCACCTTCTTCAGAATTCCCCTCTTTTAGGGAATAATTACGCGTAGAAGAAAGGACGCGATTGACTTGATCATCAATATCCTGTTCAGGAATAGTTGCAATTTCACGGATAACCTTAATATGTTCAAAATCTTTAATGTCAATTTTTGGTAAAACTTCATACTTTAAACTAAAAGTAAAATCAGCCTTGCCATCTAGAATTTTTTCATCTTCATCTATATCTATTTTTGGCTGCATCGCTGTACGTTCATTGCGGTCTGCTAAAATAGAACGGGGTGCATCACTGAGTATCTCATTGAGAATCTCAGCCATAAAGGATTTACCATACATTTTTCGCAAATGCCCACTAGGCACTTTACCGGGACGAAAACCATTAAGCTTGATTTTTCCCTTGGTATCATCCAATCGTTCATTCAACTTTTCTTCTAAATCTTTCGCTGGAACCACGATCTTAATTTCGCGCTTCAGTCCTTCATTAAGCGTCTCGGTAACCTGCATTAAACACCTTCATTTTTCTAAGGAGAGGGATCAACCCACTCTAATAATCATTACATTCTAACACTTCGAGTGTTACATTTACCATGAAGCGGAATTTCAGACACGTAGAAATCCGTAGCACTTAAGGGATTGCTTTGGTGCGGATGGAGGGACTCGAACCCCCACGGTCTCCCGCCAGAACCTAAATCTGGTGCGTCTACCAATTTCGCCACATCCGCTCAAACTTACAAGCTAATAACCTTATACAAGCGGCGTTTCTATACCATTAATTACAGAAAAAAAGCAAACAAATATATTAAAAAAAAACAAAATCTATGCTTTTCATACATAACTGCTTACGCTAAAAGTCAATTATGTTAAAGACATTTGATATCCCAATTCATATCATCGGTGGCGGTCTTGCGGGGTGTGAAGCAAGCTGGCAAATCGCTCAGTCAGGAATTTCTGTTGTTTTGCATGAAATGCGACCCGAAAAAAAATCAGATGCCCATAAAACCGATAAATTGGCAGAACTGGTTTGTTCAAATTCGTTTCGTTGCGATGATTCATTAACAAATGCCGTAGGGCTTTTGCATGCTGAAATGCGATTAGCAAAATCGTTAATTATGAAAGCTGCTGATGCCAACAAAGTTCCCGCAGGTAGTGCTCTTGCTGTTGACCGTGATGGATTTTCAAAAACCGTTACGACAGCACTTGAAAATCACCCTCTTATAACAATCAGACGTGAAGAAGTTCAAGAAATTCCTAAAGCTTGGAAACATGTTGTCATTGCAACAGGCCCCCTTACATCGCCTGCACTTGCTCAAAAATTACAAGCAATAACCGGTATAAAAGCTCTTTCTTTTTTTGATGCAATTGCGCCTATTATCCATACCGACAGTATTGATATCAACATTTGTTGGTATCAGTCTCGCTATGATAAAATTGGTCCTGAGGGAACAGGAAAAGATTATCTTAATTGTCCCCTCAACAAAGAACAATATGAAACATTCGTTGAAGCGTTAAAAAATGCTGAAAAAACAGAGTTTCGTGACTTTGAAAAAACGCCCTATTTTGATGGATGCCTCCCCATTGAAATTATGGCTGAGCGCGGACTTGAAACGTTAAGACATGGTCCTATGAAACCTATGGGCTTAACTAATGCCCATAACCCTACAGTTAAACCCTATGCTGTCGTTCAATTACGCCAAGATAATAAACTTGGAACGCTTTATAATATGGTCGGCTTTCAAACAAAACTGAAATATGGTGAACAAATTCGTATTTTTAGAATGATTCCAGGTCTTGAAAAAGCAGAGTTTGCGCGTCTTGGTGGTCTTCACCGCAATACCTACCTCAACTCGCCAATTATTCTTGATCAAACCCTTCGTTTAAAACAAAAAAAACAACTACGCTTTGCAGGGCAAATTACCGGATGTGAAGGTTATGTAGAATCAGCGGCAATAGGGCTTCTTGCTGGACGTTTTGCTGCTGCCGAATATCATCATATTTCCCCTTGCCTACCCCCACAAACTACAGCATTCGGAGCCCTTTTGAATCATATTACAGGGGGACACATCATAGATGAAAAAGCAGAAACACAATCTTTTCAGCCAATGAATATCAATTTCGGACTCTTTCCGCCTATTGCTTCTATTAAACATTCAGAAAAACGCTTACCAAGTAAAGAAAAAAAATTAGTAAAAAAACAAGCCATAACAGCGAGAGCTCTCAATGATTGTACTCAGTGGTTAGCAAATAAAGAATCAAAGAGCTCCTGTTTATAAAAAACACACGATTCGCCTCTCTCCTACTGAATAGATCTTTATGACTCTCGTGAAAAAATCATTCTAAAGCCTTTTAAAGACTGTCTCCCCCAATCAATAAATACTACCCTACGTTTCATCATTTATTCAATTATGTAGATGCTATAAAATAACTTTTGGCTATAAAAAACTTTACCGCTATCAACAATTTAATATGATTTAATGACTAAAAACAAAATAATTATATAAATATATTATGAATAATCAAAAAAATAAATAAATGGAAAATACACAAGTAATACTGTACTATCTTTATTAATAGTTTTTATATTACGTAATGTATATTATTTTATAAGAGTAATTTTTCTGTTTTTAACTTCCTCCCTCAAAATTTGTGATGTTCTCTTATTTTAACTCTTGTATGATGAAGGAAAAATACGCGCTTGCATATCACAAGTGAAATAAAGATATGGAAAAAATATTTGTAGGATAGAGCTGGAGCTATCTCTCCCCTCTCAAATGCCAAGAAAAATCCCAATATTGAAAGCGAAATCTGAATATCATAAGACTCTTTTATTTCAGACTCTCTAATAAATCAATAAAAATTATTCTCTTGGTGCGTCACAAGAAAGGTTGGCTTATAAGAGTAAAAGAATAAAACTATCCCTTATGCACTCGTCTCAGATATCTGGGGCTAGCGCAACATTATAGGAACTGAGAAAAATAGATAGCACGGTGGCACGAACATGCGCTTTTATTAAGCGTAAATGGTGATATATAATAACTTTTATGGACTTTACAGAGTTTTCCGCTTCATATTATTTACGGATCTTGTTTTGAAATAAATACCGTAACACTTCAGCGTAATAAAAGTTAATATTACATTTTATAAGCCATACCCGCGCTCAATTAATACAGTGCAATATTTTATTGAAAAGACTAAAACAATATATTTCCAGCAATACATGAAAATAAAAAGCATCGCAAGGATCTCAAAGTTTTATGTGAAAAACAAGCATAACACATGTGTTAAAAAAAAACCCGCTTATAAATAAATCGGGTTTTTTTAATGTAGCTTAAATTATTTTTTATTAACTGCTTCTTTAAGGCTTTTTCCTGCAGAAAATTTGGGTACAGAACGTGCTGGAATATCGATTTCAGCACCAGTTGAAGGATTACGCCCCTTTGTTGCAGCACGATGAGAAACTTCAAAAGTGCCAAAACCTGGAAGACGAACATCTCCCCCTGAAGCCAAAGCTTCTGTTACAGAAGCCATAAAAGCATCAACAACAGCACCAGCTTGCGCTTTCGAAACACCTGCCTTTTCAGCAACGGAGCTAACGAATTCACTTTTATTCATAAAATATTTCCTTTCCCTATATTACCTGAACATGACTTAATCATGTTATTGGTCAGTTTATTGAAAAGTACAGCAAACAGAAGTCTTATTTTTATCCAAAACATTGTTTTTTTAGCAATAATCACAGTTATTCACGGAATTTTTCACTTTTTCCAACAAAAAACAGAATAATAACCTCAACAACATCTTCTACCACCTAAAAAATGCCGTTATAAATGATATAAGTGAATCAGTGCGCAATCTGTATTCCTTCACTATCACTGCTCTCTGACCGGATTGGCACAGCCCCTGTAGAGGGTTCTTTCCATTCAATAGTGTCTGGAAAACGAACCAAAGCGTGTTTCAAAACTTCACTCACATGATTTACCGGAATAATTTCCATATTATTTTTGACATCATCAGGAATATCAACCAAATCTTTTGCATTTTCTTCAGGAATAAGTACTTTTTTTATCCCTCCTCGAAGAGCTGCTAAGAGTTTTTCTTTTAATCCACCAATGGGTAAAACGCGTCCACGTAAAGTAATTTCACCAGTCATTGCAATATCTTTATGCACAGCTACTCCTGTAAGGACCGAAACAATTGCTGTCACCATTGCAATCCCAGCCGATGGGCCATCTTTTGGTGTCGCACCCTCTGGAACATGAACATGGATATCGCGTTTTTCAAAAAGTGGAGGTTCAATACCAAAATCAACAGCACGAGAACGTACATAAGATGCTGCCGCTGAAATGGACTCTTTCATAATATCACGTAAATTTCCAGTTACAGTCATCTTCCCTTTGCCGGGCATCATAACTCCTTCAATGGTCAATAACTCTCCACCGACTTCTGTCCACGCAAGACCTGTTACAACACCAATTTGATTTTCTCCTTCAATCTGATTGTAATGATAACGTTTAACACCCAAGAAATCATGAATATTACTTTCTGTAACTTTTACAGATTTTTGATGTGTTTTGAGAATTTTTGTAACGGATTTGCGGGAAATTTTCATGAGTTCACGTTCAAGGTTACGAACGCCTGCCTCACGTGTATAAAACTGAATAATTGACCTTAGTGCTCCATCAGAAATACTGAGTTCTTTTTTAGATAAACAGTGATCTTTTAGTGCCTTTGGTAAAAGATGCTGTTTAACAATTTCCATTTTCTCACATTCAGTATAACCAGCGATACGAATAATTTCCATACGATCCATTAACGGACCTGGAATATTAAGTGTATTGGCAGTTGTGATAAACATGACATCAGAAAGATCATATTCAACTTCCAAATAGTGATCAATGAATGTACCATTTTGTTCAGGATCAAGAACTTCTAATAAAGCGGATGAAGGATCGCCACGAAAATCTTGGCCCATTTTATCAATTTCATCAAGCAAGAAAAGCGGATTAGATTTTTTTGCTTTTTTCATAGACTGGATAATTTTTCCAGGCATCGAGCCAATATATGTTCGGCGATGTCCACGAATTTCTGCTTCATCTCGGACACCTCCCAATGAGATACGAACATACTCACGTCCCGTTGCCTTTGCAATAGAGCGCGCTAATGATGTTTTCCCTACACCTGGAGGACCTAACAAACAAATAATGGGACCTTTTATCTTTGACGCGCGACTTTGTACGGCCAAATATTCAATAATTCGCTCCTTAACTTTTTCAAGACCAAAATGTTCATTATTCATGACCTTTTCAGCAAAATCTAAATTGTTTTTAATCTTAGATTTTTTACCCCAAGGCATTGCTAATAACCAATCAAGATAGTTACGTACAACTGTCGCTTCTGCAGACATAGGAGACATATTCCGTAATTTTCTCAATTCTGCTCCAGCTTTCTCCTGTGCTTCCTTGGATAGTTTTGTATTCTTGATACGTTCTTCTAATTCAGAGAGTTCATCTCGGCTATCATCACCTGCTCCTAACTCTTTTTGAATAGCCTTCATCTGCTCATTGAGATAATATTCTCGTTGGTTTTTTTCCATTTGCCGTTTAACATGCGAACGAATACGTTTTTCAACCTGCAAAACAGAAATTTCTCCTTCCATGAAGGACAAAACACGTTCAAGACGGGACCGCACAGGTAAGAGCTCTAATATTTCCTGTTTTTCTGCAAGTTTAATCATCAAATGAGAAGCAATCGTATCGGCAAGCTTAGAAGGATTATCAAGCTGGCCAATCGCATTCACAACTTCAGGAGAGATTTTTTTATTAAGCTTTACATAGTTTTCAAAATAAGCAATCACTGACCTTGAAAGAGCTTCAATCTCAACATCACTCTCTCTAGGTTCTTCTGTAACAGTTGCAAAAGCCTGATGATAACCTTCACTTAAAGCAAATTGACTAATTTTTGCACGTGCAGTTCCTTCGACCAAAACCTTTACAGTACCATCAGGAAGCTTTAAAAGTTGAAGAATATTAGCAAATGTACCAATATGATAAATATCCTCTGATTTTGGATCGTCATCAGAAGCATTTTTTTGTGTCACCAATAGTATTTGCTTATCAACCGCCATCGTTTCTTCAAGAGCACGAATTGATTTTTCGCGGCCCACAAAAAGTGGAACAATCATATGGGGGAAGACAACAATATCACGAAGAGGTAAAACAGCATAAACCCCATCTCTTACTTCATCTGTCTTTTCATCAATATATTGCATAACTCTCCTTTCTGGAGCCTATGAGCTATCTACAACAATTAGCCCACCTTTAGAAAATCTCAGCTCTTCACTGTACATGAAGTGGTAATTACTCATACATAAATCAAGCATTATAATGATATTATTAGAAACACCTATCAAATACCGTTCACTACCACCTTTTATATTGTGCATCGCACAATGTCATGCTGATACATTTTCTTTATCTTCTGCACGTTCTGAGTAAATATAAAGAGGACGCGCTTTACCATCAACGACATCACTCGAAATAACCACTTTTTGAACGCCTTCAAGAGCCGGTAGCTCAAACATCGTCTCAAGAAGGATCTTCTCCATAATAGAACGTAAACCACGAGCACCAGTTTTACGTTCAATTGCTTTCTTTGCAATAACACGTAAAGCATCTTCATGAAATGCTAACTCAACATTCTCCATTTCAAAAAGACGCTGATATTGCTTTACTAACGCATTTTTAGGTTGGGATAAAATTTGCATGAGGGCGTTAACATCTAAATCCTCTAAGGTAGCGACTATAGGAAGCCGCCCAATAAATTCTGGTATTAAACCAAATTTAATAAGATCTTCAGGCTCTAAATCACGAAAAATTTCACCGACACAACGCTCATCCGGAGCCTTAACAGTCGCAGAAAAACCAATAGAAGTTTTTTCACCACGCCCTGAAATAATCCGTTCTAAACCTGCAAAAGCTCCCCCACAAATGAATAAGATGTTTGTGGTGTCAACCTGAAGAAACTCTTGTTGCGGATGCTTACGTCCACCTTGAGGAGGAACAGAAGCAATCGTTCCTTCCATAATTTTTAATAATGCTTGCTGAACTCCTTCCCCCGAAACATCTCTTGTAATAGAAGGATTGTCTGCTTTACGAGAAATCTTATCAACCTCATCAATATAAACAATACCACGCTGCGCACGTTCAACATTATAATCTGCTGCTTGAAGAAGCTTCAAAATAATATTTTCAACATCTTCTCCCACATAACCCGCTTCAGTCAAAGTGGTCGCATCCGCCATCGTAAAAGGCACATCAATAATACGTGCTAATGTTTGTGCAAGATAAGTTTTACCACAACCCGTTGGACCAACAAGAAGAATATTTGATTTAGCCAACTCAATATCATTGCTTTTAGACTGATGCGCCAACCGTTTATAATGATTATGAACAGCAACAGAAAGAACACGCTTTGCATGCTGCTGACCAATAACATAGTCATCAAGAACTGTTATAATTTCCTGTGGTGTAGGAACACCATCACGCACCTTAACCCCAGAAGACTTATTTTCTTCCCGAATAATATCCATGCAAAGCTCTACACATTCATCACAGATAAATACAGTAGGCCCCGCAATGAGCTTACGCACCTCATGCTGACTCTTGCCGCAGAACGAGCAATAGAGAGTATTTTTTGATTCGTTCCCGCTATTGCTAATTTTGCTCATTTTTCTTTCCTTTCACCACAATATATGAACACTTTGCCTTTTCAAAGGAAGCCTTTCATCATGAAAACTAAAAGACATATAGAAAACCATGCATGTCTCAATACTTTTAGGTGTTTCTCTTATTTTGCGATATTTTTTATAAAACTCTTTGATTTAAAGTAGCTGTTTTTTCTATAAAAATTCTTAATCTTTTTCTTCTTTTTCAGTTTCTGCACGGTATTGTATAACATCATCAACTAAGCCAAACGCTTTGGCTTCTTCTGCTGTCATAAAATGATCGCGATCGAGAGTTCTCTCTATAACCTCATAATCTTGACTCGTATGTTGAACATAAATTTCATTTAAACGCCGTTTCATCTTTATAATATCTTGCGCATGTCGCTCAATATCTGAAGCTTGACCTTGAAAACCACCAGATGGTTGATGCACCATAATACGTGCGTTTGGCAATGTAAAACGATGACCTTTTGCTCCAGCCGTTAACAATAAAGACCCCATAGATGCCGCTTGCCCCATGCAAAGCGTAGAAACAGGAGGGCGAATAAACTGCATAGTATCATAAATAGCCATACCAGATGTTACGACTCCACCTGGAGAATTAATATAAAGACTAATTTCTTTTTTAGGATTTTCCGCTTCCAAGAAAAGCAATTGTGCACAAACAAGCATTGCCATACCATCTTCAACAGGACCATTAATAAAAATAATCCGCTCCTTTAAAAGACGGGAAAAAATATCATAGGCCCGCTCACCACGATTGGTTTGTTCAATAACCATAGGAACAAGGCTTAATGCTGTTTTCATTGGATCACTCATATTTTTACTTTCCGTTCATATAACAACCGCTCTTTACACATTCAATGTTTTTATCCATATGTTAACATTACTCTCTTGTGCAAGCTACAATCAAGAGATTGTATAAGATAGATTAAAATCTCAATAGTTAAAATAGCAATAATAACTCTACCTAAACAAATGATGAACATCCAGAATGCGAGATACCGCCCAATGGTAAAAACTTCCTTCCTGAGGTCTTTTCGTAGTCTTTGTCTTTCTGTGAATATGAAAGCCTATCAAGCGTGAATCTGTAAGCGGCTTTACACCAAAAGCTGGTTCAAAAATACGTTCAGTTTTTCGCCCAGTCCAATAATAAAAAGTTTCCTTTTCCTTTGCTTCATGAAAAAAACCATATCGTTTTGCTAATCGTGAAATACCATCATTGCCAAATATTGTAACGCCAAGATTTCCCGGTAAAATCGGCATTTTTTTCCTCTTTAACCAGAACGGTCTCCAAACACGACGCTTAAACCCAAACCAATGAGGAATAATTTCTGTGCCAGCCCAATAATCCTCAAATATTTTTATAATAGGGTTATTGGGCGGAAAATAAAGTGCAGAAACGCCTACTCTTGTATTATTTTTCTTGCCAACCAAACCTTATCCGCATCTGGATGAAATTGTTTAACAAGGTAAACATCTGTATCTAACCAAACACCTTGTTGATATTTCATCAGCATAACACGAAAAAAATCCGAGAACTGAACAATTGTACACCCTAGTTTATCATCAGAAAAATCGGGATCAAGGCGATAAATTGCTGAGCGTGGTAAAATTGATTCGGCTTCATGCAGCTCAACACCAGCAGGGAGATTATCTATTTTTTATCATAACTAAAAAGCTTAACGCGCTGTCCAGTTTTAACCATTGAGGACAAACAAAGCCTATCCACCAATCTTAATTGTCCACTATACCAAAAAGTACAAATATCCATAGATAATATATCAAAAATATTCTAAACTTACGCGAAAGAGTTGTTCAACATCACGAACCCTATCAGCAAGAGCAAAAATCACTATTCTATCACCAGACAAAATGCGCGTATCTGCCGAAAGCTGTATTATTGTCTTATTGCGATAAATTGCACCAATTCTCAAACCATCTGATAAATTGAGCTCTGATAATGACTTACCAACCAATGAAGATGTTTGCATCACTTCAGCTTCAATAATTTCTGCTCGGCCATTAAAAACTGAATGAACAGAACGAATACGCCCACGGCGCATTTGTTGCAAAATTCTCGATATTGTAACACTATGGGGATTAAGATATGCATCCACACCAACAGCACGACTAAATTCTTGATAGGCAACATTATTAATCAATACCATATTGGCTTTGCAGCCCAATCTTTTAGCAATAATAGCGCTTAAGAGATTAACCTGATCTTGATTGGTCAATGTAATCATTAAATCGGACTGATCAATTCCCGCATCTTGAAGAATCACTGGATCTAACACGTTACCGTATAAAACTGTTGTTTTTTCAAGCTGATCAGCAATTGTGAGGGCTCTTTCTCTATGCGCTTCTATAATCTTCAATTTTAATTTATGGAAACGCTTTTCAATAGCCTGTGCAACATAAAGGCCAATGTGACCACCCCCTGCAATAATCATGCGGTGGGCATCTTGTTCTTTATGACCAAAAAGCCCAACAGCACGACGCATCTGTTCACGAGAAACAACAAGATAGGTTATATCACCAACGCGTAATTGCGTTTCTGAATGTGCAACCAATAATTCCGCGCCACGTTTAATAGCAGTAACCGTCGTATGAAGATCTGGAAAAAGCTCTGTTAATTGACGCAAAGGTGTATTAATAACTGGACAATCTTCCATGCATTCCAAAGCTAGTGCCACAATATCATCATTACAAAAATAAAGAACATCTATTGCACCAGGTAAAGCAATACGGCGCAAAACCATTTCCCCAACTTCAACTTCTGGCGAAATAACCACATCAATGGGAATATTCTCTCTGGAAAAAAGCGTCTTATAACGTGGTTCTAAATAAGATTGTGAGCGAATACGAGCAATTTTTGTGGGCACATTAAATAATGAATGTGCTACTTGGCAAGCTACCATATTAACTTCATCAAACAAAGTGACAGCAATCAACATATCAGCTTTGTCTGCATCTGCAGCCAAAAGAACTTCAGGCCGTGAACCGTGACCAACAAAACCTCTCACATCCAATGTATCGCGAATCTTTTCAATTAATCTCGTTTCAATATCAATAACAGTAACATCGTGATTTTCAGCAGCAAGACGCTCTGCTATCCCATAACCAACCTGTCCTGCTCCACAAATAATAATACGCATCGCTTTAAGAAACTCCAAGCGCTTTAAGTTTACGGTGCAAAGCTGAACGCTCCATGCCTATAAATTCAGCAGTACGTGATATATTTCCACCCAAACGCCCAATCTGCGCCACTAAATATCTCTTTTCAAATAATTCTCGAGCTTCACGTAACGGCAAATCCATTATACTTTCATCTGAATCCATTTGAAGACGTGGCAAAGAATCACTTACTTCACTGGGAAGAAAGTCCGCTGTTATAGGACCATCACCATCCCGCACAAGAATAAGAAGACGCTCAATATTATTACGTAATTGCCGCACATTACCCGGCCAAGCGTGCGTTTGCAAAATAGCAATCACATCATCACTGATTGCACGCGGTTTAATCCCAACCTGCTGTGATATTGTTTTTACAAAATGATGTACAAGTTCTGGAATATCTTCACGACGCGCTGAAAGGGGCGGAACAACAATAGGAACAACGGAAAGACGGTGAAAAAGATCCTCCCTAAAGCGCCCATCAGAAATGAGGTTTTCAAGATTTTGCGCTGTCGAAGAAATGATACGGACATCCACCTTAACACGTTTTGTGCCGCCAATTCTCTCAAATGTTTGCCCCGTTAAAACTCGAAGAATCTTCCCTTGAGTCTCACGCGGCATGTCAGCAATTTCATCAAGATATAAGATACCGCCATGAGCTTCCTCTAAGGCACCGATTTTACGCTCTCTTCCCTCCATTTCGCTGCCAAACAGCTCTATTTCCATTCTTTCTGGAGTAATCGTTGCAGCATTTATTGTAACAAATGGCCCATTCGAACGCGTTGAGAGCGCATGAATAGTTCGTGCAACAGTCTCTTTTCCTGCCCCTGAAGGACCTGTTATCATGATGCGACTATTGGTTGGTGCTACTTTTTCTATGATTTGACGCAAATTTTTTATAACTGTCGATTTTCCGAGCAACTCTAATGTCTCGTTCGAACGCTTTCGCAATTCTAAAAGCTCACGTTTTAAATTTGAATTTTCAAGTGTTCTCTCTGCAACCAATACAAGTCTATCAGCTTTAAAAGGTTTTTCAATGAAATCATATGCCCCTCGCTTTATAGCGGAAACAGCCGTCTCAATATTACCATGACCAGAGATCATAACGACCGGAAGAGTCGGATATTGTGTTTTAATTTCATCAAGCAGTGCTAAACCATCGAGACGACTACCCTGTAGCCAAATATCCAAAAAAATGAGCTTTGGAATACGCTCACTAATTTGAGCCAATGCTTCATCAGAGTTACAAGCAACACGCGTTTCATAACCTTCATCATCTAAAATACCAGCAACAAGCTCACGAATATCTGCTTCATCATCAACAATCAAGATATCTGATACCATACTATTCCCCTATCTTATGATTTATGGCTTGTATAATATTACCCTGCTTACCCCCATCCGCTGGAAATATCAAACGGATCATCGCACCACGACCTTCATAAAAACTCTCCGGTGCATCATGAAGCTCCATGAAACCACCGTGATCTTCAATAACTTTGCGCACAATAGCTAACCCCAGCCCTGTTCCTTTTTCCCGCGTTGTTATATAGGGTTCTAATAACTTTTGTCTTTGCTCTTTAGGAAGTCCTTTTCCGTTATCAACAACATCCACAACCACCCATTCTTCCTGACGATAAGAACGGATAAGAATATGACCGTGAATATTTTCCTCTCGCATAACTGAATCTATGGATTCGCTCGCGTTTTTGATAACATTGCAAAAAGCCTGTACAATGAGACGGTTATCAAATGCACCCATAAGTGGTAGAGTTCCTAAATCTTGCTCAAAATGAATATCATGTCGCGTCACTTCTATCAAGAAACATGCTTCGCGCAACAATTCTCGTATATCTAAAATATGCATTTTTGGTTTGGGCATACGTGCAAAAGAGGAAAACTCATCAACCATACGCCCAATATCTCCAACCTGCCGAATAATTGTGTCAATACACCGCTCAAAGACCTCTCTATCTTGTGTAATAGCTTTGTTATAACGTTTACGAATGCGTTCAGCGGATAACTGAATAGGTGTAAGAGGATTTTTAATTTCGTGTGCAATACGCCGCGCAATATCCGCCCACGCCGCTGTACGTTGCGCTGCAACAAGGTCTGTAATATCATCAATTGTTAGAACCCAAGATTGCCCTTGTCCATCATCCTCCTCCATCGTAACTTGGACATTACAGACACGCTCTTTTCCTGCAACGTTTAAAGTGACCTGCTCACGATGGTTTTTACGATCCAATGAACGCACAAACTGAAAAACCTGCCAAATTTCAGCGCTTAAAGATAAAAGACTTTTTCCAACAACGTGCTCTGAGCGAATATCAAACATCGCTTCAATAGACCGATTGATAATGGTGATATCACCATTATCATCTATACCTGCTACTCCCGCTGTTACACCCGATAACACAGCTTCAGAAAAACGCCGTCTTTCATCAATTTGATCACGCACTGCAATCAATTCATTACGCCGACTTTTCAATTCACTGACCATGTAATTAAAAGTTTTGGATAATTGCCCAATATCACCATCTTTTGCTCGTACTGGCACGAAAATTTCCATATTTCCAGAAGCAACATCATCGGCAGCACTAATGAGAAGACGAATAGGACGTACTAAGCGATCAGCAACAGCAATAGCAGCCCAAATGGCTGATAAGAATAAACTAAAAAAAAGACACAAATAAAGCATACCAAATGCAATCTGTGTCAGCAGGCGATTTTCATTTAAATCACGATAACGATCTGTATTAACTTCTGTCAAACGCAAAGCAGATAAAACACCTTTATCAACGTCACGCACCAAATATAAAAATGTGTTTGGAATATTGGTAAATTTTAAAATAATACCAAAATAATCATGAACGCCTGGTTGAAAAGAAAAAGGTCTCGCACTGGTTGCACGTTCAATAAGATGGGAAGGAGGAATTGGCAGTTTATCTTCATCACCAAGAGCACTCGATACAAAAATAGCTCCGCTAGAACTTAACAAAAATGCACCACGCAAATTGCGTCCTAGAGCATGACGCGTCAATTGCATCCTATATTCAGCTGGATTACGTTCTAAGAGTTTTTTGTTATCAAGTGCAAATGCCATCGCGTAGGATAAATTTTTTAAATTTTGAAGCATTTCATCTGCATAAGCATTTGCTAAATCAATAGAAGAGCCCACAATTTGCCGCGTTGTTGTATCAAACCATCGATCAAGTCCCAAATTTAGTGCTGGACCCGATACAAGAGCTACAGCAACAGCTGGCATTGTCGCAACAAGTGCAAACAATGAAATAAGGCGCACATGAAGACGCGATCCTGCACGCCTTGAACGCCAAGCACGAATGATCGGTATCATCTCATAAAAAACGATGACAATAAGCCCTAAAACCCAAAAACTATTAATTCCTATAAGAATAAGGGTTACTGTTCTACTGGGAACAACAGGAGTTAATCCAATAAGAATAATAAATGAAACAGAGGCCGTAAGTAAAGCCAATACAATAATTGTAATCCCTAAAAAAATATATACCTTACTTAAACGATACAACTCATCGTTATAAGTATTTTTATCTATGTCTTGAAGATTCGTCACAGATGTTATATTCGTCATGAGCTTACATACCCTTATCCCATTATTCTCATATAACCTTTTGTAGCAAAAATTGACAATACTAATACTACATTTAAAATAGAGCAAATATAGTCAACGAGAAAAAACTTCTACATTTTGCAAAATATCTTTAAAATAGACTGTGTTCGACGATACTTTACGAAGGAAATGAGATGCGATTAACAAAACAAACAAATTATGCTCTTAGAATGCTCATGTATTGTGCAGATAATCAGGGAACTCTCAGTCGTGTTCCAGAAATCGCTAAAGCATATGCCGTTTCAGAGCTTTTTTTATTTAAAATCCTTCAGCTGCTTGTTCAAGCAGGTTTTATACAAACAGTGCGTGGACGCAATGGTGGAGTTAGATTGGCTAAACCCGCAGCAGAGATTTCAGTCGCGGATGTTGTGAAAGTAACAGAAGACAACTTTTCCCTCGCAGAATGCTTCGATACTGCAGAACCAACTTGCCCCTTGTTTGATTTTTGTGGTTTAAATACCGCACTTCAAAAAGCATTAAATGCTTTTTTTGAGGTATTATCCGTGATATCCCTTGCTGATCTACAACAACCATCCTTTCAAAATCATTTTAAAATTAATGACAAAAAAGCAAACTAAGATTATAATACAAGGAGATTAAGTATTTCTATTGCAGCAATAATATTAGCCGCTGGACGGGGTGAAAGAGCAGGATCTCCCCATAAAATTCCAAAACAATATCGGCTTCTAGGACAAAAGCCAATTATTTATCATACCGTGCATTGTTTTTTGCAGCATCCAGCTATCACAACAATTATTCTTGTTATTCATCCAGAAGATCGTCAAATCTGTGAACAAGCTATTGACGATTTTAAAGAGCGCCTTATTATCGTTGAAGGAGGCAGTACACGTCAAATCTCTACCTTATATGGACTTCATGCACTCAAAAAATTTGCCCCCCAATATGTGCATATTCATGATGGTGCACGCCCTTTTATCGAAAACAAGCTTCTTAATAACATTCACAACACTATCACGCCTCAAGAAGGTGTTCTTCCTGTTCTGCCCATCTCTGATACCCTTAAACGTATAAATAATCAGCATATTTTAGAAACAATTCCCCGTACCCATCTTTATAGTGCACAAACTCCACAGTGTTTTCCCTTTGAACATATCTTAGCGGCCCATAAACAAGCAAAACAAGCTTGCAAACAAGAATTCACTGACGATTCTGCAATTGCCGAATGGTTTGGAATTCCTATGCGTGCCATTCCTGGGGATCCTAACAACATAAAAATTACATGGCATGAAGATTTTAATACTGCACATTTATATCTCCAAAAGAAAATGCAAATGTTTCCTGATATCCGCACCGGCAATGGTTATGATGTTCACTCTTTCGAGGATGGTGATTTTCTTATTTTATGTGGTATAAAAATCCCTTTTCATAAAAAATTAAATGGACACTCCGATGCGGATGTTGCTCTTCATGCGCTAACAGATGCCCTGCTCGCTACGCGAGGTGCTGGAGATATTGGCACACATTTCCCTCCCTCTGATCCTCAATGGAAAAATGTATCATCAGAAATTTTTCTCCGTCATGCTCTTGATATTATTAAACAAGCAGGTGGACGTATTGCCAATGTTGATATCACAATTATCGCTGAAAATCCTAAAATTGGTCCCTATCGTCATGCCATGACAGAAAATCTTATGACAATACTTTCAATGACACCTGATCGAATCTCTATCAAAGCAACAACAAATGAAAGGCTTGGATTTATTGGTCGTGGTGAAGGAATTGCTGCTCTTGCAACAGCGAGCGTTCTTTATTCAGGAGAACTTCCCCAATGACATATCTTTGTGAAAAACAAGCACATGAAGTCCTTAATACCTTTCGCCAAAAAGGTTTGCTGTTAACAACTGTAGAGTCTTGTACAGGGGGACTCATTGCTGCATGCCTCACAAATATAGCAGGATCATCAGATGTTCTCGATTGTGGATTTGTTGTTTATTCAAATGAATCTAAAACACGCCTTGTTGGCGTTTGTGCTGAACTTATAAAAACCTATGGTGCCGTTTCAAAAGAAGTTGCTCTTGCAATGGCTGAGGGTGGATTAAAACATTCACAAGCTGACATTGCAGTTTCTGTAACAGGAATTGCTGGTCCAGGAGGTGCAAGTCTTGATAAACCTGTAGGACTTGTGCATTGCGCAGTAGCTTATAAAAACCACTCCCCCCTGCACAAAGAAATGCACTTTGCTCATCTTAATCGCAATGCTATCCGCCATGCAACTGTTGAAAATGCTTTTAAAATGATTCTGGAATTGCTTCACTGAATTCCCCATACTAATTTCAAAATTCTTTATTCTCCATCGAGTCTATAATCGTCAACATCTTGAAAAAAATTTATTGTATCACAACTTGAAAATGAACGATCTGACTAGCGTAAAATTATCTCACTTTAGTCCTGTGTAGGTTGAATTAATCAAATTTATTCACTTACACGCCACAAGAGAAAAAACTGTATAAATAAAATGATTAATGAAAGGAAAACTTGTACCTCTCTCTCAAGTGCTAAGAGCTGGTACAACATCTTGAGAGATGGCAAATAAATGATACAGGAGAACTTCTTCATAAGTGTACAGATGTAGATTTTATATACTTTTACGAGAATCTATACTATTTATTATGAGCACTATTATGAAATGGGTATGACGCAAGCATGTTCTATTTGGGCGTTTTGTTTAACGAGTGTGCATCTATTAAAAAAGAGAGAAACAAAAGCATGAAGCTGTGCATCATCTTCATCATTTAAAATGATATTCCCTCAATATGCTTTTGAAAGCTGAATTAAAAACAAATAGTAAAGATGGAAACCGGTTTTCACCTTCACGCTGTTTAAGCAATACGTATTGTTAAAAAATAACAGAATAGACTATGTTACCGTAGAGCCATAAATCTGATGCGCACGCTTCTCAAAAGCCTCGGTAAATTTACGAAACGCAATATCAAACATTGAGCCCATCACTAATCCAAGCGTTTTACTTTTAAATTCATAATCAATAAAAAACTCTACATTACATGCATTGGTATTTTCAATATCATGAAAGGCCCAACGATTTTCAAGATATTTGAATGGACCATCAATATATTTAACTTCTATAAGACTTTTTTCCGGCTGAAGAAATACTTGAGTCGTAAAAGTTTCACGAATAATCTTATAGCCAACGGTCATATCCGCAAGAAGCACTATTTTTTTTCCATATTCTTTTCGAGAACGTATTATTAAAGACTCACACATTGGTAAAAATTCAGGATAACGCTCAATATCTGAAACCAGATCAAACATTTCACTGGCACTATGGGTGATCTGCCGATGTATTGTAAAAATCGGCATAATTATCTCTGTAAGGAAAATTTTTCATCACGCGCTTTTTGCAAAATGGCAAAATCATCTCCAGCATGATGAGATGAACGCGTTAGAGGATTGGAGGACATATGTAAAAATCCTTTTACTTTACCAATCTTGGCAAAAGACTCAAATTCTTCAGGAGGCACAAAACGAACAACTGGATGATGTTTTCGTGTAGGCTGCAAATATTGTCCAATTGTCATAAAGTCAACATCAGCAGCGCGCAAATCATCCATCAATTGCAAAACTTCATTTCGCTCCTCCCCGAGGCCAACCATAATTCCCGATTTTGTAAAAATTGTTGGATCAAGTTCTTTAACACGTTGTAACAAACGAATTGAATGAAAATAACGTGCCCCTGGACGGACCTTCAAATATTTAGAAGGAACTGTTTCTAAGTTATGATTAAAAACATCAGGCTTAGCAGCAACAACAACTTCTAAAGCGCCATCCTTATGACGAAAATCAGGTGTAAGAACTTCAATTGTTGTTTTAGGAGTTTTTTGACGAATCGCATAAATAACTTTTGCAAAATGCTCAGCACCACCATCAGCAAGATCATCACGATCAACAGATGTAATGACAACATGTTTTAATTCCATCCGTGCAACAGCATCAGCGACACGTTCTGGCTCATTATCATCAACGGCAAGTGGAATACCTGTTGCAACGTTACAAAAAGCACAAGCACGCGTACATATTTCACCTAAAATCATAAAGCTAGCATGCCTCTGGCTCCAACATTCGCCAATATTAGGACAACCAGCTTCTTCACATACAGTCACTAACTTATGCGTACGTACAATACCATGTGTTTCCTTATAAATTGGTGATGTTGGCGCTTTTACACGAATCCAATCTGGCTTTTTTTGAACGCTTGTATCAGGACGATGTGCCTTTTCAGGATGACGCAATCGTCTATTTGCAACTCTATCAACAACCGTAACCATTTAAGCCTTTGCCTTATAAATACGAAGTAACAATCAAAAATATAAAATTTTTCATACAATCCAGTCATCAAGCGTTTAAAACTTGACCATAAGCATCCAATACACTTTCTTTCATCATTTCCGATAAGGTCGGATGTGGAAAGACAGTATGCATTAATTCTTCTTCTGTTGTTTCAAGATTCATAGCAATAACAAAACCCTGTATCAATTCTGTTACCTCAGCCCCTACCATATGGGCCCCGAGAAGCTGTCCTGTTTTTTTATCAAAAATCGTTTTTACTAACCCCTGATCTTCACCCAAAGCAATCGCCTTACCATTCGCAGCAAAAGAATAACGACCAATACGTATATCATAACCTGCTTCTTTTGCAGCCGCTTCTGAAAGCCCTACAGAGGCAACCTGTGGTGTACAATATGTACACCCTGGAATTTTTCTTTTATCAAGCGGATGAGCGCTTTTCAAACCTGCAAGATGCTCAATACATATCACACCTTCTTCTTCTGCTTTATGGGCCAACATAGGAGGGCCTGCTACATCACCAATAGCATAAATACCTTCCACCCCCGTCCAACTCCATTCATCAGTTACAATGCAGCCGCGATCGGTTTTTATTCCCAAAGCTTCTAAACCAAGATTCTCAATATTACCTTGCACCCCAACAGCGGAAATCAACCGGTTAACAGTCATTGACTCTATTTTACCTTGAACATCAATATGTACACTTACAGAATCGGAAGATTTTTCAACCTTTGTTACTTTTGCTTGACGAAGAATGCGTAAACCTTTTTTCTCTAACTGTTTACGAGCAAACGTTGAAATTTCAATATCTTCAGCAGGCATGATATGGGGCATCATTTCAACAACAGTTACTATCGCCCCCATATCATGATAAAAAGAAGCAAATTCAATGCCAATAGCCCCAGACCCTATAACCAAAAGCGATTTTGGCATTGCTGGCGGTATCATAGCTTCAAAATAAGTCCAAATGAGTTTTCCATCTGGCTCAATACCAGGAAGGACACGAGGACGTGCGCCCGTTGCAATAATGATATGCTTTGCTTGATAAGTTCCCTCCCCTAACGTCCCTTTAGGGACTGGATTTTGCGGTTGCATAATCGGTTTGGAGGATGAAGAAACCATAATTTCCGCAGGAAGGCTTCCCTTTGCTTCTTTAGTAAGCTTTGCTTCACCCCAGATAATATCAATTTTGTTTTTTTTCATTAAAAAACCAACACCAGCATTTAAACGTGCTGAAACACCCCGTGAACGTGCCACAACATCTTTGATGTTTGCCTCAATTGAACCATTAATTTTTAATCCATAATTTGTCGCATGTTCAGCAAAATGTTTCATTTCCGCTGAACGTAGAAGGGCCTTTGTTGGAATACATCCCCAATTTAAACAGATCCCTCCCAAATGTTCACGTTCAACAATCGCAGTCTTAAAGCCACATTGTGCTGCACGAATTGCGGTTACATATCCGCCTGGACCTGATCCAATCACAATTACATCATAAAGATTTACCACAGTAATTCCTCCATGGATATATATAAAATGGATATGCATTTTTTGAACTTAAGTCTGTAAAACAACATGAGAGAATTATCTTATGTCTTTTGCTTTAAGCTTCACGCAAATGCTTTATCCAAACCAGAAATAGCAATAACATTGCTCTTTAAACTCTTTAAATTTGTTTCTATTCTCTTAACACGCTTTCTCACAATTTACGTGAAGAACTGTTAAACAGTTCAAACCAACATTGCTAATGGATTTTCAATCATCTTCTTAAAAGTCCGCGCGAGCTCTGCTGCTAAAGCACCATCGACAGCACGATGATCCGCAGAAAGCGTAACTGACATAACTGTCGCAACAACTAATGCACCATTTTTAACAACGGCGCGTTGCTCCCCTGCACCAATCGCAAAAATCGTCGCATGCGGTGGATTAAGAATAGCCGAAAAACTTTTTATACCATACATCCCCATATTTGATACAGCCGTTGTTCCACCCTGATATTCTTCCATTTTTAACTTGCCCTCGCGCGCACGCTTTGCAAAATCCTTCATCTCTTTGGAAATAAGTGATAACGGCTTTTCCTCTGCATGGCGAATAATCGGTGTAATTAATCCATTGGGAATAGAAACAGCAACCCCAACATCACAATGTTTATGATGAAGCATCCCGCCTTCAAGCCAAGAAACATTCGCATCAGGAACCGCTTTCAAAGAAAGTGCGACAGCTTTGATCACCATATCATTAACAGAAAGCTTATAAGTAGGCTGAGTTTCTTCCTGCCCCTTAACCATTGGAGCAGCAGCATTGAGTTGTGTACGCAGTGCTAATAGCGCATCAAGTTCACAATCTACCGTTACATAGAAATGTGGGACTCTCTGTTTTGATTCCACCAAACGTGTCGCGATTGTTTTACGCATATTATTATGGGGAGCGAAGCTATATTCATCCTCTTTGAAGAGTTTCAATATCTGTTTGTCCGAAGCACCTGTAGCTATTAGCTCCCCTATCGGTGATGAATAAGACACTTTAGACATATCGCTGCTCACAGCTTTTTCTACATCGCGCTTAATAATACGCCCATGCGGACCACTTCCAGAAATAAGGGATAAATCAAGACCTGCCTGAGATGCTAATCGCCGCGCTAAGGGAGAGGCAAAAAGACGAGCTTCCTTTTTATCTTGCTGTATTAATTGCCCAGTTGATGATTCATGAGACATTTTTATTCCCTTTGAGTCCGTCTGTTTCAGAGAATCTGTCTGTTTGATGCCCTCTGGTTTTTGTCTTGTAGAAGAAGAGATTTCTTCTGTAACTTTTGCAGCTTCAGCTAAATCTTCACCTTCTTCTGCTAAAACAACAATTAAAGCATTTACTTTAACGCCTTGTGTTCCAGCAGGAACAACAATTTTAGCAACCCTACCTTCATCAACGGCTTCGACTTCCATTGTCGCTTTATCCGTCTCAATCTCAGCAATAACATCACCAGAGGAAACCTTATCTCCCTCCTTAATATTCCATTTTGTTAAATTTCCCTCTTCCATCGTAGGGGAAAGCGCTGGCATTGTAATTTTAATGGGCATTATGCTTTCCTCCGTTATGCTCTGTATGTCACAGCCTTAACGGCCTCAATAATTTCAGCAGTATTAGGCAAAGCCAACTTCTCAAGATTAGCGGCATAAGGCATCGGAACATCTTTGCCAGAAATCGTAGCAATTGGCGCATCAAGATAGTCAAAAGCCTGCTGCATAACACGCGTTGCTATTTCAGTTCCCACAGATGACTGAGGAAATCCCTCTTCAATTGTTACCAAACGACCTGTTTTTTTAACTGACGAAAGAATTGTTGGAAAATCCATCGGGCGAATGGTTCGTAAATCAATCAATTCAACATCAATACCAAGTTTTTCAATTTCTGGTAACGCTTGAACAGCATAATGCATCCCAATTCCACATGCAACAATCGTCACATCTTGTCCAGACTTATGAATACGTGCCTTACCAATAGGCAAAAGAAAATCATCCAGTTGAGGAACATCAAATTGATGCCCATACAAAATCTCATTTTCAAGGAAAATAACAGGATTATCATCACGAATAGCAGCTTTCAGCAAACCTTTTGCATCTGCAGCACTATAAGGCATGACAACTTTCAGACCTGGTACATGACTATACCATGCAGCATAACATTGAGAATGTTGAGCACCAACACGGGCAGCCGCGCCATTGGGACCTCGGAAAACCATAGGAGCGGTCATTTGTCCACCAGACATATAACGTGTTTTGGCTGCTGAGTTAATAATTTGGTCCATCGCCTGCATCGCAAAATTAAATGTCATAAACTCAACAATGGGACGTAACCCACCAAAAGCAGCCCCAACAGCCAGCCCAGCAAAGCCGTGCTCTGTAATTGGGGTATCAATAACTCGGCGTTCTCCGAATTCTTCCAACAAACCTTGACTAACCTTATAGGCACCTTGATATTGCGCGACCTCTTCCCCCATGAGAAAAACTTTTTCATCACGCCGCATTTCCTCAGCCAAAGCCTGATTAAGCGCTTCACGTACTGTCATCGTAACCATTTGGGTTCCCGCTGGAATATCAAAATCAGGAGATGTATCAAAAGTAGGAACAGCCTGCGGAACTGACGAAGGTAGAGAAAGAGGAAATTCCTTAGGTTTTTGTGCTGTATCGGTAGGTTGCAAAATATCCTCAACACGCTCACCTTCTTCTAACAAAACCGCAATAACAGTGTTAACCTTTACACCTTCAGACCCTTCAGGCACAAAAATCTTACCAAGAGTACCTTCATCAACGGCCTCTACTTCCATTGTAGCCTTATCCGTTTCAATTTCAGCAATAACATCGCCAGAGCTAACCTTATCACCTTCTTTCTTGAGCCATTTAGACAGTTTACCTTCTTCCATAGTTGGTGAAAGCGCCGGCATCAAAATATCAATAGACATACTTGCTTCCCTCGCATCAAACTAAAATATCAGTATAGAGCTCAGAAGCATCTGGCTCTTGATCACTTTGTGCAAAATCTACCGCATCAGCAACAATTGCACGGACCTCTTTCTCAATAGATTTTAAATCGTCTTCGCTCGCCCAATTTTTTTTAAGAATCCGACTTTTTACTTGATCAATCGGATCGTGCTCCTCTTTTATTTTTTGGACTTCTTCCTTTGAACGATATTTTGCTGGGTCAGACATGGAATGACCACGATAGCGATAGGTCTGCATATCAAGAATGATCGGTCCTTTACCTGAGCGTGCCCAAGAAATTGCTTCATCAGCAGCTCCTTTTACTGATCGAACATCCATACCATCAACAACAATACCTGGAATTTCAAAAGAAAGACCACGTCGGGAAAAATCAGTTTCTGCAGATGCACGTGAAACTGACGTTCCCATAGCATACTGATTGTTTTCAATAATATAAACAACAGGAAGCTTCCAAAGTGAAGCCATATTAAAACTCTCGTAAACCTGCCCCTGATTTGCAGCACCATCACCAAAATAAACCAATGTCACATTATCTTTACCAAGGTACTGATTCGAAAATGCCAAACCTGAACCAATGGGAACCTGCGCACCAACAATACCATGTCCCCCATAAAAGTTCTTTTCTTTAGAGAACATATGCATCGAGCCACCTTTCCCTTTAGAAAAGCCCCCTTGACGTCCCGTTAATTCTGCCATAACACCACGCGGACTCATCCCAACCGCTAACATATGTCCATGATCACGGTAAGACGTAATAACCTGATCACCTTCTTTTGCCGCTTTCAATGTTCCTATAACAACGGCTTCCTGACCAATATAAAGGTGACAAAATCCCCCTATAAGCCCCATACCATAAAGTTGTCCTGCTTTTTCTTCAAAACGGCGAATTAAAAGCATTTCACGATAAGCATCAATTTCTTCTTCTTTTGTAAAATCTGCTATTGGTGCTTTCTTTGTGGTGCTTGATAATGCAGTGCGCGCCGCCGACGCAGAATTTTTTTTAAGTCGTTCTGCCATATTAAACTCCCTTTTATGATTATTTAGGAATAACCTTTACGAACAAAAGTTACAAGCCTTATCAATCGGCTTAAACAATATCATTGCTGATTGTTGTTTAAATTAAGCGATTTTTCATTTACCTTTAGTATCATTTCAAGGTATTAAGATTGTCAGTTCATTTGACTTAGAGAAGTTCAAGTTCTTTCGGACATACTCATCCAACATATCTTTTTCTATATGCCCGTTGCGTAAAAGAGAAATACGCTTTTCCATGAATATCCGCTCAGCTTCTATTTTATGAAGCTCCTTTTCTAATTCGCTAATATGCTGATTAACTTCACTGCGTGAATACAATCCATACTCACCATGATAAATGTGATAACTGAAATAGCTTAAGACTCCCACCGTCATAAGAGGTAGTACAAAGCGTACTTTGATTGATCGACGTTTCTGCTTTGTCCACATAAAATAGCACAGTCTTTACAGCACAAATTTCTTAATATTTTGCCCAACTATGCATGATTTTGATTAATACCTCATTACCAAATCTACACTAAATAATTTGTTATTTTCAATTTATCCCCCTTAATACAATCAAAGTAAGCTGAATGACCTACTTTTTATATTATAAATATTGGATATCCTCTAATTTGTAGCTTTTTCCTAAAATTTCCTATTAAAATAAAGATAAAATCAACGGTATCCCCTATGCTTGGTGGTTTTTTCCTAACCAATTCCAATCCTCAAATTGATAACGCTTATCATCACCTCCCAAAACGAGATAACCCCCTTGATTTTGAACCATAATTTCACCCTTCATCCTTACCCACGCTCCTTATGTGTTATTCATAAAGAGATTATTTCTAATTTGATAATATGCGGATTAACCTCACGGTGTAAATACAATTTATAGCAGCCGTAATAAACGTGAAATTAGGATAGTTTGGAGCCTCCAATAATCTAATGCTATCCACTGCTATAAGCAGAAAAACAATGCACGCCTTAATTAATTTGCGTCTTTGCTTTACCCGTATAAAATAGCATTGTCTTTTTCAATACTTTTACTTAGCTGTACATGTTTTTTAATATCTCATATTAAATAAATATAGTACAATAATTTTGCATGATGCAACTTAATTATTTATAAAAATAAAAAGCGAACTGAATTACTTTCTCTTTATTATAAAATTTTTAAAAATCTGTAATCTGATTCCCATCTTTATCCGTAAATCTTCCTCCAAGAATGACTATAAAATCAACAACTGCCCAAATTCCGGTAATTATCAATCCAAACAATGATAAAGATAGAACCAGCATTAAAGCACCAGTCCTAACTTTACCAACCATAAAACGATGGACACCAAAGATACCTGCACACCAACAAAGGAGTGCGAACATTATCTTTGAGTTCTCTGTACCTGGTCTCAACAATGGAAAAACAGAACTGACACCCCCCCCTTCACAGACAAAATCAACAGCATTACCAATCCTTGGTGGATTCTTTCCCAACCAATCCCAAGTCGCAAACTGATAACGTTTACCATCATCACCCGAAACGAGATAAGTTCCTTGATCTTGACTAATAATTATACCTCTCATCTTAATCCCTATAAATTTAAATACTTAAAAATTATTGCGTATATGCCTTTGATAAGAAATCTCAATTTCATAATCTAAATGATTGTATACTTTCATATTTTTTGCTCACAACTATACACGATATAAATCACCAGCATAATGTGCTTGGGCTCCTAGCATTTCCTCAATACGGATAAGTTGATTGTATTTTGCTAATCTATCCGAACGTGCAAGAGAACCTGTTTTAATTTGTCCACAATTCGTTGCAACAGCAAGATCTGCAATGAAAGAATCCTCTGTCTCGCCTGAACGATGAGATATAATGGCACGATAACCTGCTTTATGTGCTACCTCTACAGCATCAAGTGTTTCACTCAATGTACCAATTTGATTAACTTTTATGAGAATAGAATTGCCTACCTCCATTTTGATACCATCACGCAAACGTGCTGAATTCGTTACAAACAAATCATCGCCAACAAGCTGACATTTTTCTCCCATTGTGTCAGTAAGTAGCTTCCAACCTTCCCAATCATCCTCTGCCATTCCATCTTCAATTGTAATAATAGGATAATTTTTCACAAGCTGCGCTAAATAATCTACCTGCTCTTGGGTGTCACGGCATTTCCCCTCACCTTTATAAAAATACGAACCATTTTTATAAAATTCGGTTGAAGCACAGTCTAAACCAATGGCAATTTGTTCACCTGGTTTATAGCCACATATCATGATAGATTCCATAATAAAATCAATTGCTTGATCAGCACTTTTAAATTGAGGAGCAAAACCACCTTCATCACCAACATTGGTATTATAACCCGCATCTTTTAAACGCTTTTTCAATGCATGGAAAATCTCAGCGCCATAACGGATCGCTTCTCTTATAGTAGGAGCTCCTATAGGAATAATCATAAACTCTTGAAAATCAATCAAATTATCAGCATGAACGCCACCATTAATAATATTCATCATGGGGGTTGGAAGAATATGCGCTTGTGTACCACCAATATAACGATACAAAGGTAAATTTAATGAATCCGCAGCTGCTTTTGCAACAGCTAATGAAACACCAAGAAGTGCATTGGCACCAAGACGGGCTTTGTTTGGCGTTCCATCCAAAGCAATCATTGCTTGATCAATAGCAATTTGATTTGTTGCATCCCGCCCACCAAGTTCTTCAAGAATTTCGCCATTAACTGCAGCAACCGCTTTTTCAACACCTTTCCCTTGATAGCGCAAACCACCATCACGAAGCTCTATAGCCTCGTATGCTCCTGTTGAAGCTCCCGAAGGAACCAGAGCGCGACCAAAAGCTCCATTCTCCAAATGAACATCAACTTCTACCGTTGGATTACCACGGCTATCAAGAACTTCACGCCCAATGATATCGACAATTATAGTCATATGTGTTTCCTTATCCAATAAAAGTCTCGATTCATTTATAATGCCCTATTAATGAAATATTTTTTCTCTTCTCAACTCAACTTTTTTGACAGATAATCAAATTCCATTAAAGTCTCAAGCAATCTTTGTAAATCATCAACTTTAACCATATTGGGTCCATCAGAAGGTGCATTATCTGGATCTTGATGTGTTTCTAAAAAAATACCAGCTACCCCAACAGAAACAGCTGCACGCGCTAAAATTTCAACAAATTGACGCTGTCCACCAGATGAAGCCCCCTGCCCCCCAGGTTCTTGAACAGAATGCGTTGCATCAAAAATAACAGGAGCTCCAAATGAACGTAAAATAGGCAACGAACGCATATCAGAAATAAGTCGGTTGTAACCAAATGACGTGCCTCGCTCACAAAGCATAACATTCGGATTACCACTGTAAACAACCTTTTTTAAAACATTCTCCATATCCCACGGCGCTAAAAACTGACCTTTTTTAATGTTAATAACACATTCTGTTTTGGCGGCTGCTACCAAAAGATCTGTTTGACGACATAAAAAAGCCGGTATTTGTAAAATATCAACTGTAGAAGAAACAATTGTACATTGCTCTTCTGTATGCACATCAGTTAATATGGGACAATCAAACTCTTTTTTTAAATCAGAAAAAATAGCCATTGCTTTTTCAAGACCAATGCCACGTGCCGCATTCAAAGAGGTTCTGTTGGCTTTATCGTAACTTGATTTATAAACAAACCTGATACCAAGCTGATCGGTAATTGTTTTAATACGACCAGCCATTTCAAAAGCATGATCACGACTTTCCATCTGACACGGCCCTGCAATTAATGAAAGAGGCATTTCATTTGAAAAAATCATATTTCCAACTTTCACACGTGCATTTGGTTTAGTCATTTTATCCCTCAAAAGCAAAGTAATCCAATTTACGCATTAAACTAATCGACTTTGTTCTACAGCGGCTTCAATAAAAGAAGAAAAAAGCGGATGTGGATCGAAAGGACGAGATTTTAATTCTGGATGATATTGAACACCAATAAACCATGGATGATCTACATATTCTATCGTTTCTGGTAAAATACCATCAGGAGACATCCCAGAAAAAATCAAACCACACTGTTCTAACTTATCCTTATAATCAATATTGACCTCATAACGATGACGATGTCGCTCGACAATCTTGGTCATCCCATAAATTTGAGCAATATGACTCGCTTCTTTTAATTCAGCAGCAAAAGCACCAAGGCGCATTGAACCGCCGAGAGCACCATTTCTTGTACGTTTTTCAAGAACGTCTCCTTTAAGCCATTCTGTCATTAAACCTACAATTGGATTGTCTGTTTCGCAAAACTCACTTGATGAAGCATTCTCAATCTGTGCAATATTGCGCGCAGCTTCTATACAAGCTAATTGCATCCCAAAACAAATCCCTAAAAATGGAACTTTACGCTCTCGCGCAAATTGAATTGCTCGAATCTTCCCTTCTGCCCCTCGTGCCCCAAAAGCACCTGGAACCAAAATTCCATGGGCTTTTTGTAAAGCTGAAACAGAATCTTCTTTTTCAAAAAGCTCCGAATCAATCCACTCAATATTAACCTTCACTCTATTCGCTAAACCACCATGTGCAATCGCTTCAATAAGAGATTTATAAGCATCCTTTAAGCCCGTATATTTTCCTACAACAGCAATCGTAACTTCTCCTTCAGGATGGTGAATACGATGCGTAATATCTTCCCAACGATCCATCTTTGGGGAAGGTGCCGAATCGATTCCAAAAGCGCAAAGAACTTCAGAGTCCAAACCCTCCTTATGGTATGCCATAGGAACATCATAAATTGTTGGCATATCTAATGCCTGAATGACTGCATTGGAGCGAACATTGCAAAAAAGTGATAATTTGCACCGTTCTGTTTCTGGAATAGATCGATCTGCACGTACAAGCAAAATATCAGGAGAAATACCAACTGCTTGCAATTCTTTGACAGAATGTTGTGTTGGTTTCGTTTTTAATTCACCTGCTGAAGGAATATAAGGCATTAATGTGAGATGGACATAAACGACATTTTGTCTCGGTAGCTCATTGCGAAGCTGACGAATCGCTTCTAGAAAAGGCATTGCTTCAATATCACCAACCGTTCCACCTATCTCACACAAAACAAAATCAAATTCTTCATTTTCCATCGTAATGAATCTCTTAATTTCATCTGTAACATGAGGAATAACTTGGACTGTTGCCCCCAAATAATCACCACGCCGCTCTCGTTCAATGATATTGCGATAAATACGCCCTGTTGTAATATTATCTTGGCTATTTGCAGAACGCCCAGTAAAACGCTCATAATGACCAAGATCAAGATCCGTTTCTGCACCATCATCGGTCACAAATACTTCGCCATGTTGATAAGGTGACATCGTACCTGGATCAACATTTAAATAAGGATCAAGTTTGCGAAGACGTACGCGATAGCCACGAGCCTGTAATAACGCTGCTAACGCCGCCGCTGCGATGCCTTTTCCAAGGGAAGAAACCACACCACCAGTAATAAAAACATAACGTGCCATGGGCTTATGGTGATAAGCAATTTATAATGATTTTTCCAGCAAAAAATGCAAAAAGAAACAATTTTTCTTCTAAAATAAAAAAGGCGAAAAAAATCACCTTTTTTAAAAAGTCTATGTTTTCTTAAAAAAACTATTTTGTACTGTTATCCGGAACTGTATTTTCAAAAACCTGAGGAACTGGACTTTCTGCTTCAGGATTTGTGGACTGTTTCTGTTCCTGCGGAGAATTCGAAGTGCCTCCTAGCTGTTCAAGAATAGAAGGGGAAGACTCACCATCTGATGATGGGACTGATCCTGAGTCTTTATTGGTAGAATTCTGCTCTGAATTAACCGGTATACGCTTTAAAATATCAGAACTAGAATTTGATATATTACTCACCACGGTAAGTCCAATAGACACAACAAAAAAACAACAGGCTAAAATAGCAGTCAAACGTGTTAAAGGATTTTGAGATCCACGAGTTTTCATCAACCCTGAGCTATTACTCACACCTAACCCACCACCTTCTGAAGGTTGAATTAATATAATACCAACCAAAGTAATCACAATCAAAAAATGAATAACTATAAGTACTGTTTGCATAAACCCTGCTCTTCAAATAACTCTTTAATAGCTATTTACACATAAATAACGCACAATCCAAGGGGAAACTCAAATTTCTCTGCTATAGTTTACGACAAACATCGCAAATTGTTAAAAAATCAATCGCTTTTAAGCTTGCTCCACCTATCAAAGCACCATTAACATGAGCAATGCTTAAAAGCTCAAATGCATTGGATGGCTTTACGGATCCACCATAAAGCAAACGTATCTTATTACCTTCATCACCAAAACGAGAGCGCACCCTATCACGAATGAAATGATGTACTTTTGCAATATCTTCTGGAGTCGCTGTATTGCCGGTGCCTATCGCCCAAACTGGTTCATAAGCGATAATGGTATTCTCTGCTGTTGCATCATCTGGGAGAGATTCTTCAAGCTGCTGCGTGAGAATATCCAGTACTTTATTATTATTACGCTCCTCCAATGTTTCACCAATACATACAAGAGCCACAAGACCTGCTCGCCACGCAGCTTGCACTTTGGCACAGACAATCGCATCATTTTCCTGGTACACTGTACGACGTTCTGAATGCCCAATAATAACATGACTTGCTCCTGCTTCTTTAAGCATAAAAGCTGAAATATCTCCAGTATAAGGACCATGATCATCAAAGTGACAATTTTGTCCTCCCAAAAGGAGATTTTCACCATTCAGCGTATTAGAAGCACGCGATAAAAGCGTTGCTGGAACACAAATTAGGGCTTCAAATAGATGACCTAGATCAGAGCTAACGCCTGTAGCAATAGCACGTAACTCTCCAAGCGATTCACTCGTTCCATTCATTTTCCAATTTCCAGCAAGAAAAGGCCGAATATTTGGAGACATATTTTCACCTCAAGAGCTTTTACAATACATTGTTTATCTGTAGTTACCAAATTATAAAATGAAAGCAAGTCTTTAAAGCTTGCATCTTTCATCTCTTTATTGCAAATTCCATTACAGCTTTGATAATAACTCACATTAAAAATGGACTTGAACAATGCTTGACATCATAAGAAATGCTACAAATTCTTGGATTTTTAGAATTTTCCTTGCTATTTTACTCTTATGCTTCATTCTTTTATGGGGGGTACCGCAGTTACACAAAAAAAGTGAAAGAGATCTTATTACTTCTGGAAAGTCCACAGTAACTGTCGATGATTATCGTCTTGCACTCGCCGATCAAAGCGCACGTTTAGCATATGCTGCTCATCTTGGACGAATGTTTACAACAAATGAAATGCAGCAATACCAAATTCCTGCTTTTGTATTTAATCAATTACAACAAAATGTACTGCTTGATGAACAAGCACGTAAAATGAAAATAAGTCTTTCAAAAGATACAATAGCTCATACGATTGGTTCTGATAAGATGTTCCAGGTAAATGGCACTTTTGATAAAAACTTGTTTTATAACTATCTTCAGCATTTACGTATTAGTGAAAGTGCTTTTCTTAATTATTACACCAAACAAGAAAAGCGTAATCAGCTGATTGCTGCTTTACTTTCTGATATGAAGGCACCAAATCTCTTTTATAAAGCACTTGCTCTTTATCAAGGAGAAATGCGTATTGCTGATTATCTCGTTATTGATCTAAAAGAAAAGAAAACAATTGCTGATCCTGATTACGAAACATTACAAAAATGGTTTGAAACACATCAAAGTCAATTTCGTGCTCCAGAATACCGTACTGTCTCTTTGCTATCTATGGAACTTAATGATTTTGTAAAACCTAAAGATATCTCAACAGATGAGGCGAAAGCCTATTATACACAAAATGCTTCACGTTTTGTAACGCCTGAAAAGCGTACATTCGAAGAACTGCGATTCCCCTCACGCGAAGAAGCCGATAATGCAGCAAAAAAAATAGCTGACGGATTGAGTTTTGATGAACTGGTAAAAGCTGAAAAAAAGACTCTTAATGACATAAAAAAAGGTCCTCTCGCAGAAAACGAACTTCCTAATCATCTGACATCTGAAATTTTTGAACTTCAACAAGGCCAAGTCAGTCCTGTGATAAATGACTTACAGGGACCTGTTCTCATTCGCGTTACGCATATTGAACCTTCAAGCTCTCTTCCTTTTGAAAGTGTAGAAGAAAATATTCGCCAAATACTTGCCAAAAATCGTGCTACTGATGATATCCGTAACAATTATGCTGCCATTGAAAATGCTCGTTTTGAGGGTGCTTCTCTCAAAGAGTTAGCTGACCAATACAAGTTATCTTTGCGCACAATTACTATTGATAAAACGGGAAAAACGCTTGAAGGTGCAATACTCACGGATTTACCTCAAAAAGATATTTTACTGAATGCCATCTATCAATCAAACGAAGGATTCGATCTTGATCCTCTCTCTTTTCAAAATGGTGGATATCTCTGGTACAAGGTCGATAAAATTATTCCTTCCCGTGATAAGACACTTGAAGAGGCTAAGCTAGATGTTCTTTCTCAATGGAAAAATGAGGAAATCCAACGTCTTCTTGATGAAAAAGCCCAAAATGCTCTCAAACAGCTCACGGAAGGAAAAAGTCTTGTTGCTCTTGCTCATACCCTTGGTGTTACAAAACAAACAACACCAACCCTCCGGCGTCAAGACTCATCTGAAACCCTTGGCGTTGAAGGCATTAAAGCATTATTTTCCGCTCCCAAAGGTCATTATGGCATCATAAAAGGTCCGGTTGCAACAAACCGTATCATTTATCAAATAAAGACTGTAACCATGCCTAAAGATATCACGTCTCATACTCTTTCAACTGAGGTCCGCGCCAATATAGATATGATGATAAGAGAAGATCTCAAGCTAGAAATGCTACAAGTTGCCAATAAAGAACATCCTTTGGAAATTAATAGCACAAATTATAATCAGATCTTTAACGCTCTCCAATAAAAAGATTGTGCATAATTTTAAGAACTTATTGATAAAGTTTTCATCAGCTCTTCGTCTATAGTTGAAGAGGTAAGACGGATTTCTTGTCTGCATATCTTAGGATCAGCGTTTGTATAATGATTCATTTTCTCGCAAAACAGTGCATGTATGGATTTGCGAGAAAATAGTCAATGGAATGTAGAATCGTTTTTGCAATGCATTAAAAAACATTATCCATCCAAAGGTCGTAAAGGTTGCCGCCCATTAAGCTATAAACATCATCCCTATCGTCATTCATTCATAGCTCATTATATTGCTACTCTTAATATTCATTCATAGGGAGTGTATTGCTTCTTCCTTAAATGATTTCATTTACACATCCAACTTATAATAGATAAAAAACTATTTTTAAAATTCATTATAAAAATGGAGAAATCTTTTTCTATTCAAGACTCTCATTCAATATAAGAAAAAACGTATTATCATTATAAATCAATATATTCATCAATCATAACAGTCATCAATTATGATGTTATAATTTCTCAAAAATAAGAGTTTTTTATAGACTTATAGACTGCTAAGATAACTTCTCTCATAAAATAGAAATTTTATCTCATGTTTTTCTTTCTCTGCATCTCACCCATCCAATACACTGAATAAAACATATTACTGATGAAGAAATACAGCGTATTTTCAAGATCATAAAATTTCTTATTCTTTTGCGTTCATAACAACCAAAACATCAACATTTTTTATAACAAAAAAATGGTTTGGAATCACAATAGCTCCTTTTATCTTCATATGAAAAAATCAGTCTACATGTTACGCATTCCAACGTAGTAATATTTTTTTACAATATCTTTGGAAAATTGCCGCTTATTGCTGCCCTTGTTATCAACCAATAGCGATACATCAATGGCAAAGTTGCACTCTCTTGAAAAATTGCTGCCCCCAGCTGTATAGCTTTTTGAAGAGAAGCTGGTACAATGACCAATGGAAGAAAAGCTGGCTTAAGAACTCTAGGTAAAGTACAAGAATACTCGTAAAATTGGGTATAATGATCGCGCGATAATGCTACCATAGCTTCAACAATACAACCCTTTTGTTGATCGCTGAGACGATGAGATTCCAAATCTTCCCTATTCACTCCTACAGCCTTTAATATATCAGTGGGTAAATAATATTGATATCGTGATTGCATGAATGATAAAAGACGCAATACACCGCTTAATCCTTGAGAAATCCCTCCATGTTCATAGATATCTGTAAACTCTTGTGCAGTTTCAGGATCTAATATCTGACAAGAAAGCTGTAAAATTATGCCTGCTGTCTCACCACAATAATGCTCTAGATCATGAAGTGTTTCTATTGGATTGTGATAAAGATCTAAAATTTGCGCATCACAATAACGTAAAAAAGCTGTCTTAGGTAAATTAAAAAGAGTGATTGCTTTTAATAAATCATTCAAAATCGGATTGTTTCCACTCGTTTGCATTTCACCATGAGCAATAGCATCATACCACCAACGTAACCGTATTTCTCCTATGAGTGGGTCATGTACACTTTCGCGGATACGAGAAACTTCAGCATTAAATACATAAAGAGCAGCCAATGCTTGGCGCTTTTTTTTAGGTGCAAATAAAACCGATATATAGCGATCACGATCTATGGTACGTAAAATATCAAGACAATAAGGAAGAGAGCCTATCATTCTATGAACCTATTAACGTCCCTTTTTTAGCAATTAAATTAATACCCTCTTTTTATTCATATTAAAAAATGAAGGATAAGCAAATACAGTTCAGAAAATAAGATTTTTAAATGTGTCTCTTAACTGTATTATGAATTAAAATTTCTTTTCTAATCCCTTTTCGTTTTAGAAAGAAAAAAATTAAATAAATAATTTTTCTGATAAAACTTATCTTATCGGACTTCAAGTTTTCATTTGCAATAAAAAAGCTAAAAACCAATCGTAACATGCATAGTAAAACTTGAACAACAAACAACGCAAAACACTTTTTCAGTGGATAGATGACAATGTTATTTTATAAAAAATGCACTGATCACAAAAACTTCATCAATCATTGACCTCCTCCCCATCCTAAAAGACAAAGGTTCTTACCAACACCAATTTGTAAAAAATCCAATTGCTCTCGGTGCGTTTCTGTTACTATAAACGCATTGATTTATAATCATAATTTTGTGTTTTGTATATTAAATTAGAATCCCAAATATCGTAGATATACTTTCATTTCAAACCAATTCCATGTTACATCAATAAAAACTATTCCCTTGCACGTCATAAGCGGAACTGGCTTGTAGGTAAAAACTGTATAAGAAAGAATTAAAATGCCTCTTATGAACTGTCTTAAGTCCCAAGAGCTGATCACTCATGTGATTCATTAGGAACTATGAGCAAACTTTGTCCTGAATACTTGCTGCTGTATTTAAAAAACACTTAATGTGTTAAGTTATGTATATTCTATACCCTTATATCACCGCCTTAAACGACAGTATTTTACAGCGCAGAAAATAATCACACAAGTCTTTCATGCTAGACCAGAGCCTTTGTTTTATTAAACAATACTCTATTCTACCGCAAATAATAACGCCGCAACAGCGCGATCTTCAGCCAATAAAACATTAAATGTACGCACCGCCGCTCCCGTACTCATTGTATCTGATGAAATACGTTTTTCCCATAAAAGCACCCGTAACTCTTCAGGTAATCGTAATAATTCAATTCCAGTACCTATTAATAAAACTTCGATTTCAGAAGATTCTTCTAAAATACGAGATATATCCCTTTGAGTGGGAACAGGCCCTGCCATGTCAATGCCATAAATACCTGATGGTACACAAACAATAGAACCTCTATGAGACATATCAGCAAAACGAAATCCACCATTTCCATAAGCATCAATAGGTGCGCGACTTGGAAAATGTGCTTCACGAATTTGAATTGCATCGAACATGAACAAGCACCCTTTATTTTTGAATAATCCAATTGTCTTTGCTACTTCTCACCATAAAATTAAAGGAAGGCTGATACAAACATTGATATCTTAACCATAGCCTAGTATTGAAGTGGAAATTTTATATAAAACCCTAATCTTCTCATACAACAAGTATATGAAAATTCGATAATAAACCGCAATCAAAAGCTATACCTGCTTAAATAAATCTATCTTTTAAAAAGTTTTCTCAGCTTATTTACTCGCAAATTTCTTTTTATAGAAACAATGATCTTGTTTTAAAAACAGAAAAAATTGCGTAATATTCCATAAATAAAACAACTATTTTAATCATCTAAAGAAAACAAAAACTCCATTTTCTGTAGCCACTATAAAAGCCCCTTTTTCAATGAAATTGTCTTGATCTTGCCAAGCTTTTTATAAAAATGCTTAAAAAATGTAATAAACTGCCATTACACCTTAAGATGCATTTTCCTTTGATATAGCTTTTTTCTCTTTAGAGATACTCATATCTTCTTTCGTTGTCGTTTTAGATTTAGACTTTTGTGGTCTTTTTGCTTTAGCATTAAGTTTTGATTTTTTTTCTGCAATCGGCTCACCTTTAACGCGCACATCAGCTAATGTTGAGCGAATAACACGAATATTCATACTCTCACCAATTTCAACCTCTAATTCACCACTCTCGTCGTGAACCTTCGTAACCTTGCCGATAATACCACCACCCGTTATAACTGTATCACCACGACGTACTGCATTAAGCATTTCTTGGCGTTTTTTCATTTGGGCACGCTGTGGACGAATGATAAAAAAATACATAATTGCAAAAATTAAAATGAATGGGACAGCGCTAGCAAATGAAATTCCACCGGAAACATCGCCTGCAACTTGAGCATAAGCGTTCGTAATAAACATTTTTATCTCCTATAGTTAAACCTCAGGTATTTCCCACTCTATTAAAATGAAATTCCGATACAGAAAAAATTCCTAAAGAATTTATCATAAAAAGCAATAACTACATAATCTAATCACAGCTTTACAAAAATACAATAAATCCTTAAGAGGCAGAATACCAAAATACAATGAGAAAAATCTTAAAAAATAGATTCACTTTCCCCTATTGTATATCCTACAATACAAATCTTTTCACTAACTCAATAAATTATACAAGATAATTTTTCTAATGAACAAACTTAATTTATATAGATAATTTATCGTTTTTGATATCAAATGACAGATCTAAATACAATAAAACGCTCTCATTTCAAACCTTCTGAATTAATCAAAACGATTTTCTTGCACGTCACACATATTAAATGAGCCTGTAGATAAAAACTTTTTAAGAAAGGCGTGAAAATATCTTTTTCATGCTTCTCTCAAATGCAAGAGCAATTGAAACACTCAAAGCTGACAAATAGTATGATACTATTGTCTTACACTTTCATAAATACAAAAATGGTAATATTTACCGACCCCAACGAACTACTTTTCTAAAACCAATGATTTTTTGCTGTAATGTCATTGATTTAAGAAAATCAATTATTTTTCATGAATTTTCTATAAACTGTAAGACTATTCAAATGTAAACGTCATCAATAAATTAGTTTTCTAAATATTTAAGGGGATCAACAGGTAATGAATTCTTACGCATCTCAAAATAGACACGTGGCGTTTTAACATTTCCTGAAACACCAGATTTAGCAATCTCATCACCGCGCCTTATCCTTTGTCCTTTGTTAACAACAAGCTTACTATTACATCCATAAATAGTGATAATATCATTTTCATGTCGAATCATCACAACATTACCAAGCTCTTTTA
This sequence comes from Bartonella sp. AP3QHHD, assembly GCF_042195765.1. Taxonomy (NCBI): domain Bacteria; kingdom Pseudomonadati; phylum Pseudomonadota; class Alphaproteobacteria; order Hyphomicrobiales; family Bartonellaceae; genus Bartonella; species Bartonella sp. AP3QHHD. The sequence goes on along the minus strand of NZ_JBHIPC010000088.1, from coordinate 11,404 downwards.
GTCCATCTCCCGCATAAATAACCACACCATTTTCTGCCGCCTTTACCGAAGACCCTTCAGGCACTGCAATATCTATTCCTCGATTCATTACTGTTCCCTTTTTTTGACCGAACTGGCTTAATAAACGCCCTCGTACTGGCCAACGCATCTTAGAAATTCCTGTGGCTTGCGGAGTCGTCATATTATCTGTATTCGTAACAGTACTTGACAAACCAGTCTCATGTTTCAATTGCGTCATCTGTTTAGAAAAATTTTTCTCAGAACTTGATTTGTTCATCTTTGCAGAGGGTGGCGTTGTTACAGGAGCTTTATATATAGGAGAGGACTTCTTGTTTTTTATAGAGGACATCACAGACTGGGATGCAGATTCTGTTGTTGACACTGCCCAATCGTTATTATTGTGTGCATTTGAAGCTGCTAATGTACGCCTGCTTGGAACAACAAGGACCTGACCGATATAAATGGAATTGCTGTTTATACCATTTGCTAATTTTAATGCCTCAACACTAATCCCTACTTGTCGTGCAATACTGAGCAGTGTATCTCCACTCTGGACAATATAAGAATTCCGCCGAAAAATAGGAGATTTATCCATTTGTGAACGAGAAAGTGTTCCAAGATTACGTGGAGGGGAGCCCATAACGCGACCATCAGAAGAAGTTATCCTATCTTGATGTGGAAAATTATAGGGAGAATTGTCATCTCCCCACGAATCATCACCTGATTCCACAGGTGGCAATTCAGTGCTTTGTATCATACCACTACCGTATGATAGCATTCGCGGGTCTGTATACATAGTGCTTGATATATTTGATTGAGATGATACCGTACGATGAGAGAACGTATTGGAAAAACGCTGTGTACCAGAACTACAACCAGCAACAATAGTTACCACCGCTAACAAAGTTATTCTCTGAAAATTATGCTGGAAAATATTATCCAAAGCTTTTAGACACATCGTTTTGCTCACTCATCAATAATCAACTCACTCCATTAAAGCTTTTTTAAATTACCGAAGAGTTAAAATGAGATGTTTTATTCATAAATATCTTTATATAAGATCAAAATGAATTTAACGTAGACAATTTGAAGAAACTTCTTAGCTTTTAAAAATTAAAGTATCTCTGCAATGCCTTTAATAAAAGGTTGGTAACGCACTTGGAACAGTTCTAAACACTCAAATCTACTACCAATTTTTGTATAGCGCGTCACCGTTTGTACCCCTTCGTCAGGTCCTATCGCCTGAATGAGAATTCCATTTTCAGCTAAAAGTTCTAAAAATTCCTTTGGTTCATCAAAACGTGATGGCCAAATAAGAATGCGATCAAATGATCCTAAGCCTGTCACACTATGACTTCCATCAATCTGCCGTATAACAATATTTTCAATTCCTAAAGTTTGAAATTTTTGGCGTGCTAAATCAACAAGCGTTTTATAACGATCAATCGTTGTCACACGGTCACTCAGACATGCCATAAGAGCAGTACAAAAACCAGATCCTGTACCAATTTCTAAGACACGATGCCTTTTTTTCAAAGATAATGCCGAAAGAATTAAGAGTTGTTCTTCCAAACGTTCCATATATTCACCACACTCAAGGGGAATAACTTTATTATCATAAGCACTATTGAACCAAGGAGCAGCAACAAACTGTTGACGCGGAATTTTCTCTAGTGCCGAAAAAAATCGCACGTCATCAATGCCTTTGCTACGCATTTTCAGTACAAGAGCGGCTAACTCCTCACGAAATTGTAAAATACCCTTTTGCCCCATAGTATCATTCAATCTCCAATGGAGGTGCACTTTTATCATACTGATAAACTGCTTCTTTTAAAATGGCAAAAACTTGCGTCTGTGTATCATCACCTCTTGGCAATAAACGCATATTGTCTCTCCTTTTGTAAAATTAAGCAGTAATACAGCGCATGCCTCCCATATAAGGTTGTAAAACATCTGGAATAATAATTGATCCATCAGCCTGTTGATAATTTTCAAGTACGGCAATAAGACAACGTCCAACAGCCGTACCAGAACCATTAAGGCTATGAACAAAATGCAATTTTTTATCGCCGTCTTTACGATAGCGCGCATTCATACGACGACCTTGAAAATCTCCACAAACTGAACAGCTAGAAATTTCACGATAACATTCTTGACCAGGAAGCCAAACCTCGATGTCATAGGTTTTACGCGCTGCAAACCCCATATCACCCGTAGAAAGAACCACTGTGCGAAAAGGCAAACCAAGCCGTTTTAATATATCTTCTGCACATTCTGTCATACGTTCCAATTCAATTAAAGACTGCTCTTCACTGGTAATCGAGACCATTTCAACTTTCCAAAATTGATGCTGACGCAACATACCGCGCGTATCACGACCGGCTGCTCCCGCCTCTGAACGAAAACAGGGAGATAAAGAAGAAAATCGCAGTGGTAAATCTGATATTTCAAGAATTTCATCGTTGACCAAATTGGTTAATGGCACTTCTGCTGTGGAAATAAGCCATCGACCATCTGTTGTACGAAAAAGGTCTTCAGCAAATTTCGGTAATTGTGCTGCTCCGTAAACAATCTCATCACGAACAAGAAGAGGTGTTGAGACTTCTGTGTAACCATTCTCATTGACATGCACATCAAGCATAAATTGGCCTAATGCTCGTTCTAGCCGTGCTAACGCCCCTGAAAGTACTGTAAAACGTGTTCCAGACAAACGACTAGCTCGTTCAAAATTCATCTGTTTGAGATCTTGACCAAGATCAAAATGTTCCTTTGGTGTAAAATTAAATGTTGGAGGTGTACCAAAATGTCGAATGACGACATTATCACTTTCATCTTTACCTTCTGGAACATCATCTAATGGAATATTTGGAAGTGCTGAAAGAAGTTTCTCAAGACTCTCCGTCAGTTGTTTTTCTTCCACTGTTGCAGAGGAAAGAAAAGCTTTAATCTCTTCAACTTCAGCTCTAAGACGTTCAGCCATTTGCTGATCAGATACAGCCAAAGCCTGTCCTATTTCCTTTGAAACAGCATTGCGACGTTCCTGCGCCAATTGCACCTTAGCAATATGCGACCGACGTGCAAGATCAAGTTGTATTAACCTTTCAGCTTGTGGCTCAAGACCTCTACTTACGAGTGCTTTATCTAATTTCTCAGGATTGTCACGAATCCACTTAATATCAAGCATAAAAATTCCTCATTTATATTGTTTTTATTCATTCCTTATCGCATAAGATTATACACTTTTCTTAAGCGGATTTTCTTCTCTTTTCTATACTGTAAGCAATTAAAATTGAAATCTCGTAAAGTGCTATCGTTGGTAAAGCCACTGCAAACATCGTAAAAAAATCCGACGGCGTTATGATTGCCGCAATGATAAAAGAGAGCAAAATAGCCCATTTTCGTTTAGAAACCAAATCATGAGACGTTAAAAATCCAATTTTTGTTAAAAGACTGATGACAAGAGGTAATTGAAAAATCAAACCAAAAATTAGGATAAATGATGTCATAAAGCCCAAATAATAAGAAATACGCACTATAAACTCTATTTTTAAATGAACATCTGGAAGAAATTGTTGAGAAAGGCTAAACCATAGTATTATTGGCGCTAATAGACCATAAACAAACGCTCCCCCAATACAAAATAAAATAGGCCCCCCAATGAGAAATGGTAAAAAAGCCATCCGCTCATTTTTATAAAGCCCTGGTGCAATAAAACTATAAAACTGAAAAGCCGTATAGGGAAAAGATAAAATAATTCCCCCAAAAGCAGAAAGTTTCATCTTCGTTAAAAAAGTTTCCCATACTTGCGTTGATTGCAAACGAATACCCTCAGGGTTACCCCCTGCTATTTTCATTGCCCACTGATATGGCCATAGTAAAAAATTTAAGATATAATCTTTAACAAGAAAACACATCATAAAAGCGATCATAAATGCAACCAAAGCAGAAATAATTCGCTGACGAAGTTCAATTAAATGTTCTAAAAGTGGAGTCATATTAGCATCAACTTCATCTTTTTTTACATTCATGACACATCTTCTTTTTTTTATCTTTAGGAGAAACAAAAATGTTTTCAGAATGATGAGAAGCTATAGAAACTGTCATATCTTTCTTGATTACCTTTTGATCACATTCCAAAATTTCTTTATCTTTTTTAAATTTATGATGTGTTTCCTTAACATCCCAATTATCGTGGATATCCTCTAATATATTTTGAGTGGGATCAAAAGTTTCTGCCAACTTCTTGCTTGAATCGCTAATATCCGAACATACTTTTTGCAAATCATCGCGCTCGATTTGTCTTATTGCATCATCAAACTGATGACGAAGTTCATTTGCTGTTGAATACACATACGCTCTTATCTTTGCTACTGTCTTTAATATTTTAGGTAAATCTTTTGGTCCAACGACAATGATGAGAACAAGTAAGATTACGATAAACTCTGGTCCGTCAATCCCAAACATCTCTTAATTCGACTTTCTCATCAAAAAATATTGCACAATGATGATTGCGTTTTTGTTACTGTTTTTTAGCAACAGATGTTTTGCTTTTTTTAGAAGCAGAAGAAACCTTTCTGCGCGCTGTTGCATGTTTTACCGATAACGGCTGAGATTGTTGAGATTCTACATCAATCATTTGGGAACTAGGAGCCATTTCAACTTTATCCTCAATGCTATCATCTTCTTCCTTCATATTTTTTTTGAAGGCTTTAATTCCTTTAGCAACATCGCCCATTAATTCAGAAATTTTACCGCGACCGAAAAGCACAAAGATAATCAATAAAATTATAATTAAATGCGTTGGTGAAAAAATATTACCCATTATTCTCTCTAACTTTATGCTTTTAAATTTGATTTCATTTATTCATGCTTCCTCTGAAGAATGTATCAAATATAATATCTTACTTATATATTTTCTTCTTAACTTAAAAGCAATTACACGCTTTTATTGCAAAAAGAACTTTTTATCCTCTCATCCTTTTTTAGCGTATTATAACACAAACCATTCAAAAATGATAAACCACTTCATACAAAGTTCAAAACACTTAAAAACTTTTCTAAAATAACTTCATCTGATCTCTTAGGTTACTCATCTTCCTGTAAATACTATAGCCAATGTCTTTCCTTTTAAACAATGTTGTACGTATCATTACAAACATTTCCGCCAAATTATCCTTTACTGATAAAAATCATAACATGCTGTAAAACATTTTACGTATTCAATTAAAAAAATCAGAAAGAAAAATCTCTAAAAAACTTTCTTAACACATCATCGGTCTCTTCAAAAACGATCATCTTACGCACAACATTTATTCTTTGCGTTGGGGTAGGAATTTTATCATCCATTATTCCATATACAATACGAAATATGAGCCATCATCGTATTTAATTAACTATCTGTCGTGTAAATAAAAACTATTAGCGGAAAGAGTAAAAATGTACTTTATGAACCAACTCAAGTGCCAAAAGGTATGGCAATACTGCTAAAAAATAAAAAAGGTACCAGCTTGTGCCTTTATTCAGTAAAATACCTCCATATAACCAGCTCTCTAAGCCACGGCATGCTCTAACTATTACAAGTCTCCGGATTCTGGGCATGCGTTCTCATAATATCATGTGTTTAACCTATCTCAGTATTGAAACCAGAATGGGCATTAATAGAAAATTATATTCAATCAAAAGCATGGAATCGAAGCATAATTCATGTAAAAAGAATTTCTTATCCTCGCCTTTTTTATAAGATTTCCTTATAAAGCCGCTCGATAATACAGTGTTAGAGATAAATAAACCTATTTACTTTAGTTTAAAATTCTCATTTTATTGAAATAGCTTGCAGAGTGCATATCAATTTTCAAAAGTTTTATTTTAGCGTCATACACAATAACCTAGCCATTTAGCGTGTATAATGTAAAGCTTTGGCTCCGCTTAAAGCAATGAGATTCATTCATACTTTTACAAAAATCTATCACTATAACACCAGCACTTTATTGCTCTCTCCATAATTTTACGCTCGCTAAAAAACTGATCAATGTAACAATGTTTTTATCAAGCATTTGAAATTCTTTAATCTTTAAACAAGCAAATTTATGAATGAATTTGAAAGATACCCTTCAATTTTTCAACAAACTTCACTAATATTCTCGTTAATTGAGTGTTTTTTATAGTTTTCCTAAAAGAGTCCGCGATCATAAAAAATTCTCTTACAACATAAATATCTCTATTGAAATGTTTGATCTCTTCTTGTCTATCTTTCATATAAAAAAATTAAAATTTTAACGATTAATCTCATTATATAAAAATAGCTCTGTGAATAAATGCTCCCATAACATTAATATTTTTTCTGTAGTGTATAATTGGGGGGTGAGGGCATTGTTTGATTTCTACAAGAGTATTTTTATGGATATCAATTCTATTATTCTATGCTAATAATCCGGTACAGTTATACATAATGATAGAGTTTACTCCATGAATTATCGGCATATTTATCATGCTGGCAATTTTGCTGATGTTTTTAAACACATTATTGTCACTCGCATTGTAGAATATCTCAAACGCAAAGAAAAAGCTTTTCGCGTTATAGATACGCATGCTGGAATCGGTATTTATGACCTTTCTTCTTTAGAAGCACATAAAACAGGAGAGTGGCGCGAAGGTGTCCAACGACTTTTTTCAACTCCTATCCCAGAAGATTTAAAAACACTCCTTTGTCCATGGTGTGACATCATTGATGCCCTCAATAAAGGGGAAAAAGAAATTGTATTTTATCCTGGATCTCCTGTTCTTATTCGTCAATTATTACGGAAACAAGATCGCCTCACCGCAATAGAATTGCACAATGAAGATTATCATATTTTAGCAAAAAACTTTGCAGGAGATTATCAGACAAAAGTTCTGCATTTAGATGGTTGGCTTTCCTTAAATGCTCATGTACCACCAAAAGAAAAACGTGGGTTTATCCTTGTTGACCCTCCCTTTGAAAAAGCTGGTGAGTTTTCCCGCCTTATTGAGGGATTAACGAAAGCCTATCGTCGCTTTTCTGGAGGGATCTACGCTTTATGGTATCCTGTTAAATATGATAAAGAAATTGAAAGTTTTCTTCACGCGCTTTATCAAACCGGAATTCCTAAGATTCTACAGCTTGAAATGCGTATCCGAAAAAGTTCAAGTCCACCGACAATGAATGGAAGTGGTATGATTATTATTAACCCTCCCTACCTTTTGGAAGAAGAAATGAAAAAACTCAGCCCCTTTCTTATCAACCGTCTTGGACAAGATGAAAATGCCAAAATAACTCATAAGTGGCTTCAAAAAGAACATCTATTATTTTAGATCTTTCTCTGATATTTTTCCTAAATCAAATATCATGTTGTAAGATATAAAGACTTTGAATGATAAAGTTCTTTGAATAATACCAACATATTATAGTAGTAAGCTAATAACGATCAGCGTGAATTATTTTTTTAGAAAGCCTATCCTCTTAATCATTATGGATTTCTTATTTCAATCATTTTAATGGATAAATTAGGCAAATTCATAAAGCTGTTTTAGAATAACAACTCTCATATTTTTTATGAAAGATCGGCTCTCTAAAATCATACTCTTATGTTATAAGATATTATTTATAGAAAAAAATTATAAAGACATGAATAATCATTATTTAATAAAAAAGAATATTTCATATATTAAACAAACAACATATTCGTAATAAACGGAATGGTCCTGAAAAATAATACAAATTATCCGCAAAATGAACGGGAAAATCTTTCTTTTCTCTCTAATATTACATGGCATAATGCCAATCAAAGCAATGAGAAAAATCAATTCCAGGGTATCAAGTTCATACAAGAGTTTGTTAGACACCTTCCGCATAAGCCTGGGGTTTACCGGATGATTGGTGAAAATGGTGATATTCTTTATGTTGGCAAAGCCCGTAATCTCAAAAAACGTGTTTCAAACTATACACGTGAACAAGGACACAATAATCGTATTACCCGCATGATTCGTGCAACATATCATATGGAATTTATCGTCACCCATACAGAAACAGAAGCACTCCTTTTAGAAGCCAATCTCATCAAAAGATTGCATCCACATTTTAATGTACTCCTGCGTGATGATAAAAGTTTCCCTTATATTATGATTACAGATGATCATCGAGTGCCTGCACTTTACAAACATCGTGGTGCTCGAACACGAAAAGCTCACTATTTTGGTCCTTTTGCTTCTGCTGGTGCAGTGACACAAACAGTTCATGTTTTACAACGCGCCTTTTTATTACGAACCTGTACTGATTCAGTTTTTGAAAACCGTACACGCCCCTGTTTGCTTTATCAAATTAAGCGATGTTCTGCACCTTGTACTCATGAAATTAGTGACAGTGATTATAAAGAACTGGTGAAAGGAGCAAAAGCGTTCCTTTCGGGAAAAGATCAATCTATTAAAAGCGATATGGTTCAAGCTATGCATAAAGCCGCAGAAAATCTTGATTTTGAACAAGCAGCTTCCTATCGTGACCGCTTATCAGCCCTTTCTCACATACAAAGCCATCAAGGTATTAATCCTCAAACGATAAAAGAAGCGGATGTATTTGCAATTGCGCAAAAAGAAGGAATGACTTGTATTCAAGTGTTCTTTTTTCGCATGGGGCAAAATTGGGGAAACCGTGCCTATTTTCCTAAAGCAGATCCCTCTTTTTCCCGCACTGAAATTTTAGCGAGTTTTCTTGCCCAATTTTACGATAATAAACCACTTCCCAAAAGTATCCTTTTATCTGAAGAAATTGAAGAAAAAGCACTTCTTACAGAAGCATTTAGTCTCAAAGCAAACCACAAAGTATCCCTCTCTTTACCCAAACAAGGTGAACGGAAAACTCTTGTTAATCGTGCCTATCTCAATGCTCATGAAGCACTTGAACATAAGCTTTCTGAAACAGCCACCCATACAAAATTGCTTCAAGGTCTTGCTAAAACATTCCAACTACCTTTTCCTCCACGCCGGATAGAAGTCTATGACAATTCTCATATCATGGGAACAAATGCTGTAGGGGCTATGATTGTTGCTGGTCAAATGGGATTTATTAAAAATCAATATCGAAAATTCAACATTCGCTCAACAGATATCACGCCTGGCGATGATTTTGGCATGATGAAAGAAGTGATTAAACGAAGATTTTCACGCCTTATCAAAGAGTATGATCTGCCAAATAGAAGTCATGACATAAAAGATGATGATCTTTTTCCCATTTGGCCTGACCTTATCTTAATCGATGGTGGTGAAGGACAAATCAACAGCGTACATGAAATACTTGCTGAGTTACAATTAAATGATCTCTTCACAGTTGTTGGAATCGCCAAAGGTGTTGACCGTCATGCGGGACGTGAAAGATTTTTTATAAAAGGTATTTCCCCCTTTACACTTCCTCCACGTGATCCTATCCTCTATTTTTTGCAACGTCTGCGTGATGAAGCACACCGTTTTGCGATTGGAACTCATAGGATAAAACGAAAAAAAGCAACATTCAAAAACCCACTTGATGAAATCGAAAATATCGGTCCGACAAGAAAGCGTGCGTTGCTTCATCATTTTGGAAGTGCCAAAGTTGTTGCTAGTGCCTCATTTGAAGATTTAAAAAAAGTTACGGGAATCTCTATGACAATTGCACAAAAAATTCATAACCATTTTCATGAAAAATAGGCTTGTTTCATAACCTTCGCCTTGTTACGTTTAGGAAATATATTCTCTTTCACAAGAATTAAAAATGGCTCCATGAAAAATCATACTTTTTCTTTTCCAAATATTTTAACTTATGCACGAATTGTTGCAGTCCCAATGGTTGTTGCATGCTTTTTTTTAGAAGGGCGACTACAATCAAGTGATATCACTCGCTGGATTGCTGTTTCCATTTTTATCGTTGCATCCATTACTGACTTTCTTGACGGTTACCTTGCTCGTATTTGGGAACAAACATCCAATATTGGTCGCATGTTAGATCCAATCGCCGATAAACTTCTCGTCTCTGCTTGTCTTCTCTTGCTTGCCGCAGACAGTACCATCGCTGGGTGGACACTATGGGCAGCTATTATCATTCTTTGCAGAGAAATTCTTGTATCAGGATTACGTGAATATTTGGCTGAGTTAAAAGTTAGTGTTCCTGTCTCTCGTCTTGCAAAATGGAAAACTTTTGTACAGATGATCGCTATTGTATTTCTTTTAGCTGGACCAGCCGGTAATAAAATTTTCCCTTACACAGTAGAGTTTGGCATTACTATGCTGTGGATTTCTGCCCTCCTTACATTGTGGACAGGGTGGGATTATTTTCGTGCAGGTTTAAAACACGTTATCCTATGAATAGTATGGAATTTTATAATGATGATTTATCTTTTTGTACTTAAATAAGAGATGAGAATAGCATAAGATTGATTTATTTTAAATCTATTAATGATAAATCAATAAAACACTTTTTTGCACATTTCAGAAAACAGTAAATAGGCTTTATATTTTCGTAAAAGCAGCTGCAATATTAAAAGCTAAAAAAACGATTAATGCTCCATATGCTTTCAAAAAAATCTATAATCTCATAAGCAAAAAACCGAAATATAGTGTTTCGGATTTTTGCTTCTTATATACGCTTTATTATTATAAACGCTTTATTAACCAACAATTTCTACCTCAGAAAACCAAAAGGCGATTTCTGTTTTTGCCGTTTCAGCACTATCGGATCCATGGACAGAATTTTCGCCAATCGATAAAGCATGAACCTTACGAATTGTCCCTTCTTCTGCATCACTAGGATTCGTAGCCCCCATTACTTCACGGTTTTTAGCTATTGCATTTTCACCTTCCAAAACTTGTACAACGGTTGGACCAGAAGACATGAATTCAACCAATTCACTAAAAAAAGGACGTTCTTTATGAACAGCATAAAATTTTTCAGCCTCACGTCTGCTCATCCAGACACGTTTAGACGCAATAACACGTAGCTCCGCATCCTCAAGCATTTTAGTAATTGCGCCAGTCAAATTACGACGGGTTGCGTCTGGTTTAATCATCGAAAAAGTACGCTCTAAAGCCATTTAACCACCTTTATTTCATTTATAATATTCTCTAGCCATTTCTATAGCGAGCAAGGAGCCCTTTGCCAAGTGACTCTGCAAAAATCTACACAAATTCTCAAAAACATAGAATAAATTATAAAGAAAACTTTAATACAAATACCTGCAATTGCTTATCCCATCATAAAGATGCGCTACCGAATCTCAATAAATATTGAATCTTCTTTCATAATCTTAAATGCTTCCTATCAAAATTATCATTGAAATCAATCAAAAAATAACCATATAATTAGAAACTATAGCGTACACCTAAAATACCCTGAAGGGACTGTTTTGTTTTACGCCCTTTAATA